>NZ_JAWDKL010000017.1:0-91250 GCF_032464675.1 Roseobacter sp. HKCCA0434 | reverse complement strand
CAGATGACCTCAGATCGTAGCTTCCGTCAGTGCCCAATTTCCGGGGAGCACCTCACTATGCCGGGCGGTTCGATGGCTTCCACGCGGTTCCCGCCTCGGTCTCGAAGACCTGCTTGGTGCGGTTCGACAACAACCGCTACTCCGTGGATGCCCGCGCGGTCGGCCGGGCCGTCGAGGTCCGCGCCTATGCCGAACGAATCGAGATTTGGCAGGACGGCAAGATCGTGGGCGAGCACGACCGTGCCTTCGGTCGCGGCAAGGACATCTACGATCCGCTGCATTACGTCCCGGTGCTCGCGCGCAAGCCGGGCGCGCTGCGGAACGGCGCACCGTTCAAGGGCTGGGAGCTGCCGCTGGCAATGCGACGCGTGCGGCGCAAGCTCGGCCGCGTGCCGAATGGCGACCGCCAGATGGTCGAGATCCTCAGCGCGGTCCTGACCGACGGGCTGGACGCGGTAGACGCGGCCTGCGCCGAGACGCTGAGCGAGGGCGTTCACTCGTCCGCCGTCGTTCTCAACATCCTCGCCCGGCGCCGGGAGCCCGGGCCGCCGCTGACCATCACGACACCGGACGCGCTGCGTCTGAGCTGCGAGCCGGTCGCCGATTGTAGACGCTACGACAGCCTCAGGAGACCGGACCATGGAAAGATCGCAGGTGCTGGACGTGATGGGCCAGCTCAAGCTCTACGGAATGAAGGCGGCCTATGACGAAATCATCGCCACCGCCGTGAAGCGACAGCACGAGCCGCAGAAGATCGTCGGCGATCTACTGACCGCCGAGATCAGCGAGAAGCAGGCGCGCTCGATCAAATACCAGATGACCATTGCCAAGCTGCCGCTGGCCAAGGAGATCGACGAGTTCGACTTCGAGGAGACGCCGGTAAATGAGACCCTGGTCCGCGACCTCGCGGGCGGAGACTTCCTTGAGCAGCAGCGCAACGTCGTGCTGATCGGCGGGACCGGAACCGGCAAGTCGCACCTCGCCGTCGGCATCGCCCGAGCCTGCATCCGAAGCGGAAAGCGCGGCCGCTTCTTCAACGTCGTCGACCTCGTCAACAAGCTCGACGCCGAAGCGCGCGCCGATCGTCAGGGCCGCACCGCCGATCTGCTCTGCCGGCTCGACTTCGTCATCCTCGATGAGCTCGGATACCTACCGTTCGCTCAGACCGGCGGACAGTTGCTCTTCCACCTGATCAGCCGCCTCTACGAGCGCACCTCGATCCTGGTGTCGACAAACCTCGACTTCGGTGAATGGCCGAGCGTCTTCGGCGATGCCAAAATGACCACCGCGCTCCTCGACCGGCTCACACACCATTGCGACATCGTTGAGACCGGCAACGAAAGTTGGCGCTTCAAAACCCGAGCCTGAGCCCCAGAACATCGCTGGCCCGATCCGGTTGCGCTGTATGATGGCTACACCGCATCGGGCCAGCTTCCGGTGCGCTCAGAGGGGTCAATCTTCAACGCCGATAGGGGGTCAGAATTGGACGCCGATTGACACCGAAAAGGAAGGTGACGCCGAGATGATCCTGATCGGCAAGCGCGGCGAGGCCGCCGACTTCGCCAAGGGGCACCTCGGATCGAACCTGGAACGCGTCGTCCGTGCTGCGTCGAAGCCGCTATTCATCGCCTCCCGGGCGTTCCAGCCAATCGGAAAGGTTCTCATCGCCCACGACGGTAGCGCGAGCGCTATTCGCGCCGTCGACTACGTGGCGCGCTCTCCACTCTATACAGGCCTCGGGATCAGGATCGTCACGGTCGGGTCCGAGACGGAGGCGGCGAAGAAAGGGCTCGAAGATGCGAAGGCACTGCTTTCGGCTAAGGGACTCGATGGGGATACCGGCGTCTTGCCTAGCCAGCCCGAGGAGGCCCTTGGCAAACTCATTGAGGAGGCGGAGTTCGATCACTTGGTCATGGGCGCCTCCGGTCACTCCCGACTTCGGTCGCTCTTCGTCGGCTCGACGAGCATGGAGATGATCCGCACGTGCAAGGTGCCGATCCTGCTGGTGCGTTGACGATATGGATGAGCTAACGGATGACGAGCTACGGGTCCGCTAACACGCTCAAGTTATGATCGCTCGGCGGCTACCAGCGAAAGGGGAAGAGCAGAGCTCACCGCAACGCGCTCCATAGCAAAGAGCGAGTTGACGGCCCTTAGCCTGACCCTGGTCGTAAGCTCTCCATAAAGAGCGTCGAAGGCCGCGGTATCCGGCACAACGATGCGCAGAAGAAAATCATAGCTTCCGGCAAGCCGGTATACATCACGGACTGCCTCGAGCATCGAAAGCACCGAAACGAACTCCGCGCGCCACTCTGGCGTGTGCTCCATGGCCTCGACCATGACGAAAGCCGTCAAACCAAGGCCGAGCGCATCCGGATCGAGGAGCGCCACTCGAGCCTCGATCGTTCCTGCCGCTTCGTGCTTCTGGATGCGTTTCCAGCATGGGGTCTGGGACAGACCCACATGCTCGGCAATCCGCGCGATCGGGGTGGTGGCGTCCCGTTGCAGAAGGTCCAGGATCTTCAGGTCGATCCGATCGAATCTCATTCTGCGCCTCCTTCGCCATAAGGACCGTGATGCGACGAGTCGGGCGAGCATGACATGATTCACATAAATGTCGATCATGTTTATCGTGTTTACGGGTTGAGTCTCGCTTTCTGTGATCAGCTTGTTAAAGTCGACCATGTTGGTCGCACTTCCCAAGGAACATCGTTCAGGATGATAACCCACAAGACGAAGTATGCGCTGAAAGCTCTCACGGTTCTTGCCGATGAGAAGGCCGACGATGCCAACGCCCTCAGAATCGAGGAGATAGCGAAGCGCTCGGGGGCACCGAAGCGGTTCCTCGAACACATCCTGCTCGATCTGAAGCGCGCCGGATTGATTGGCAGCCGCCGTGGCCGGAAAGGCGGCTACGAGCTGATTAAAGAATCCCGCCGCATCTCGTTGGCAGAGGTGCTTCGGTTGATCGACGGTCCGCTCGCTCCGCTGCCGTGCCTGTCGCAACGCGCCTATCAGCGCTGCGAGAATTGTGACGAGGCGACATGCCGGGTTCGGGCCGTCTTCGGTGGTTTCTACTCGACATACATCCTGATGATCGAGTCGCTGACGTTGGCGGATCTTCAGGAAGACTCCCGCCCCTTGGAGCGCTTCGGCAGCTTCGAGGCGTCTGCGGGAGAATAATCTTCTCTTTTTGCGCTCAAAAAGAGCGTGAATATGCTTTTGATAATCACGACTAAGTCTGTCGTTATTTGTGTGTCAGGCGGCGCTGGCGTGGGTCCTGCATCCCACGGATGCGCTTCGCGCCCCGCCGGCCTGGCACGAGAGTTCGACAGGCTTCAGCGAAGGGCGATGACATGTTTCGCAACGATCTATCAGGCACCGATGACTCCCGAGGTGCGGGCGCCGTCAGAACGAGGAGAGGCGCGGGCGTCGAAGCAACGACTTCGCCCCGAGCGCTCGTGGCGGCAACAACCGGTAAGAACGCTTCAGCCGGCGGCGTGGACCGCCGCGGGTTTCTCGCCGCCATAGCCATGATCGGTCTGGCCATGGGCGGAGCAGCGCCGGCTCTTGCCCAGCAGCAGATCGAGATCCTGAACGTCTCCTACGATCCGACGCGGGAGTTCTATCGGGCCTACAACGCGCTCTTCATCGAGTGGTGGACGGCGCAAGGCAATGATGCCGTCACCGTCCAGCAATCGCATGGCGGCTCCGGCGGGCAGGCCCGGGCGGTCATCGACGGTCTCGAGGCGACTGTGGTGACCCTTGCGCTATCGGCCGACATCTCGGCGGTCGCCGAGCGCACCGGCAAACTGCCCGGGGACTGGCAGTCGAGCCTGCCGCACAATTCCTCGCCCTACACATCGACCATCGTATTCCTCGTTCGGGATGGGAACCCGAAGGGCATTTCCGACTGGGAAGACCTGACGCGGGAGGACGTGCAGGTGATCACGCCCAACCCGAAGACCTCGGGTGGAGCGCGCTGGAACTTCATGGCCGCTTGGGCTTGGGCACAGGACGAATTCGGCGGCGATGAGGAGAGAGTGCGTGACTACATGTCCGATCTTTATCTAAACGTGCCCGTGCTCGATACCGGAGCGCGTGGTTCGACCAACACCTTCACGCAGCGTGGAATAGGCGACGTGCTGCTCGCATGGGAAAACGAAGCCTTCCTCGCGCTCGCCGAACAGGGCGAGGACGCCTTCGATATTGTCGTGCCATCTGTGTCGATGCTCGCAGAACCGCCAGTCGCACTCGTTGACGGCAACATCACCTCCGACGCACAGCGCGAAGCGGCCCAGGCCTATCTCGAACATCTCTACAGCCCCGAGGCGCAGGCACTCGCGCTGAAGCATTATTACAGGGCTTGGGACACATCCGCTGCGGCACAGGAAGATGTCGAAAGGTTCCCTGAGGTTCAGCGCCTGTCGATCGACAATTTTGGCGGTTGGACCGAAGTGCAACCCGAGTTCTTCGGTGAGGGCGGCATCTTCGACCAGATCTATGCGGAGCAGTGACGATGAGGGCGAGCATCCTGCGCTCGCCCTCACCCCTCCCGGGGTTTGGGCTGAGCTTCGGCATCATGATGGCCGTGATGAGCATCGTGGTGCTTCTGCCGATCGGCGCGCTTCTGGGGCGAGGTCTATCGATCGGACCGGCGGATCTCTGGGAAATGATTAATTCCCGTCGCATCTGGGCGGCACTTGCGCTCTCTTTCCGTGCGGCCTTGGTCGCGTCGCTCTTCAACCTCGTCTTCGGCCTGCTGCTCGCGTGGGTTCTGGTGCGTTACCGCTTCTGGGGCCGCAGCCTGATCGACGCGTCCGTGGACCTGCCGTTCGCGCTGCCGACGGCCGTGGCCGGTATCGCACTCACCGCTCTCTACGCGCCAAACGGTGTCTTCGGGCAGGTTCTGGCGCCCCTTGGGATCAGGATCGCCTATACAGAGCTTGGCATTTGGCTCGCGCTGATCTTCATCGGACTGCCTTTTGTGGTCCGCACAGTCCAGCCCGTCATCGAAGAGCTTGACCGGGAAGTGGAGGAAGTCAGCGCGACCCTCGGCGCCCGGCGCGCCTATACTCTGCGCCGGGTGATCCTGCCGACCCTCACGCCGGCTCTGCTAACGGGCTTCGCGCTCGCGCTCGCCCGCTCGGTCGGGGAATACGGCTCGGTCATTTTCATCGCCGGCAACCTGCCGTTCCAGACCGAGATTGCGCCGCTCCTCATCGTGATCCGGCTTGAGGAATACAACTACGACGCCGCCGCCGCGATCGGCATCGCCATGCTGGTGATTTCTTTCGCGATGCTACTGCTCATCAATCTCATCCAAATCTGGAGCAGACGGAGGATCGGTCTTGCCTAATATCGTCAGGAACCAATGCGCGTGCCGCCTCGACAGGCAGGTTCCCGCGGGCGCAAGAATCTTTCTCGCTGGCCTCATAGGGTTCGGAGGATGCGCCTTGGCGCTGATCGTCCTCTCTGTCACCGGCAGCCGGGTCTGGACATTGCTGACGTGGCTGCTGGCGAGCCCGATAGGCCTTGTCGGGTTTACGGCTCTGCACGCAGTCCGGGAACATCTGGCACGCGGTGCCTGTCTCGATGCGAGGTGCCGGTTTCGCGACCTCGTCCATCCCAACTGGAGAATTGTGAATGTCTGGGGCATCTCTCATCCATGCCGAACATGCGGCAACCGAGCCGCGCCTGGCGCGCCGTGTGCTGATCGGTATCGTCATCGTTCTAATCTCGATCCTTCTCTTCGCCCCTCTGATCGCCGTCTTCACGGAGGCGATGAGGCAAGGTGTCGGCGCGGCACTCGAGGCGCTGACGCTGCCCGAGGCCCGGTCCGCCATCCAGTTGACGCTCATCGTCGCGGCCATCGCGGTGCCACTGAACGCGGTGTTCGGAATCGCGGCCGCCTGGGCCATCGCCAAGTTCGACTTCCGCGGCAAGGCGTTCCTGATCACCCTCATCGACCTGCCGTTCTCGGTCTCGCCGGTGGTCGCGGGCCTGTCGCTGGTGCTGCTCGCTGGCGCGAATTCCGAGTTTGGCGCCTGGCTCGTGGCGAACGACATGAAGATCATCTTCGCCTTCCCCGGGATCGTGCTTGCCACGATGTTCGTGACCTTTCCCTTCGTTGCGCGCGAATTGATCCCGGTGATGATCGAACAAGGGCGCGCTGAAGAGGAAGCAGCCCTGACGCTCGGAGCGAGCGGCTGGCGGGCTTTCTTCACGGTGACGCTGCCCAACATCCGCTGGGCCCTTCTCTACGGCGTGCTCCTCTGCAATGCGCGCGCCATGGGAGAGTTCGGGGCGGTGGCCGTCGTCTCCGGCAAGATTCGCGGCGAAACGACCACCATGCCGATCATGATCGAGATGCTCTACAACGAATATCTCTCCGTCGCCGCATTCTCCCTGGCGGCGGTCCTGGCGCTGCTCGCGCTTGTCACCCTTGCCCTCAAATCCGCTCTCGAATGGCGTCACGCAGATGTGCTGGCCGCCACGCGGCGTCACTGAAAGGACCCATCCCATGAACATTGACATCGAAGACCTCGCCAAGGAGTTCGGGACGGAGCGGGCGCTGCATCCCGTCTCCCTCGCTATTCCCTCGGGCGCGCTCATCGCGCTCTTGGGGCCTTCGGGCTCTGGTAAGACAACGCTCCTGCGCATCCTTGGGGGACTCGAGTTTCCGACATCCGGCCGGGTTCGCTTCGACGGGCAGGACGCAACCGGTCTCAGTGTGCAGGAGCGGCGGGCCGGCTTCGTGTTTCAGCACTATGCGCTCTTCAAACACATGACGGTCTTCGAGAACATCGCGTATGGGCTACGCGCGCGAAAACGGCACGAGAGGCCGACCGAAGCGGAGATCGGACGCAGGGTGAACCGCCTGCTCGATCTCATCCAGCTGCCCGATATCGGCGGACGGTATCCAACCCAGCTCTCCGGCGGTCAGCGGCAGCGCGTTGCATTGGCCCGGTCGCTGGCCATCGATCCGCGCATGCTCCTCCTCGACGAACCGTTCGGCGCGCTTGATGCGAAGGTCCGCAAGGAGTTGCGCAAAGGTCTACGCGAAATTCATGACCGCACCGGTCTCACTACAGTCTTCGTAACGCACGACCAGGAGGAGGCCATGGAACTCGCCGACCTTATCGTGGTCATGTCGATGGGCCGGATCGAGCAGGTTGGACCGCCTGCGGACATCCGCGCGAAGCCAGCCAGCGACTTCGTCCGGACGTTCACCGCAGCCTGACGACCATGACGCGCACGGGCGACGTTCAGGCTCGTCCTGCAAGCCAGGATTGCGGACAAGAATTCTTTGGGGGGCCGCCGCATGTTGCGCAAGCTGGGAACGGTTTCCGGTCTGACACTTGCCAGTCGGATATTCGGTTTTCTGCGGGACATCCTGCTGGCTGCGACGCTCGGTGCCGGGCCGATGGCCGACGCTTTCATGCTGGCGTTTCGACTGCCCAATCATTTTCGCGCGATCTTCGCTGAGGGGGCGTTCAACGCAGCGTTTCTTCCGACATGGACGGCTACGGATGCGCGTGGTGGAGATACGCCGACCCTCGGGGCCCAAGTGCTCGGCTGGCTGGTGCTGGCAAACATCGCTCTGTTCGCGCTTGCCGTAGGTGCTACTGGATGGATGCTGAGCGTTCTGGCGCCGGGTCTGACGTCCGCCGACCCGACTTGGCCGGTCACCGTCACGCTGACCCGGATCACCTTCCCCTACCTTCTCTGCATGTCCCTGGTGGCATTCCTCTCTGCACTCCTGAACGCTCGGGACCGGTTTGCCGCCGCGGCCGGCGCACCAATCCTTCTGAACCTTTCCATGCTCGCCACGCTCCTTCTGGGGGATCATTTCCCGAGCGTGGCTCATGCAGCGGCGTGGGGTGTGCTGATCGCAGGGCTGGCACAAGTCGGGGTTCTTGCCATCGCGGCCGTGCGTGCCGGTATCGACCTTCCTCGTCCCCGCCTCGGCCTCTCCCCGGCAACAGGGACGTTCTTCCGCCGGCTCGGGCCGGCTGTTTTGACCGCAGGCGCGCTCCAGATCGCTATCTTCGCCGATACCGTCATCGCCACATTCTTGCCGACCGGGTCCCTGTCCCAGCTCTACTATGCCGACCGCATCTACCAATTGCCCATTGGCTTGCTGGGCGTGGCCCTCGGCACGGTGATCCTGCCGGAGATCGGCCGCCGCGCCGCGCTCGGGGACGATGAGGGCATGCGCAGAGTTCTCGATCGAGCCCTGACGATCTGCCTCTTCGTCGGAGCTCCGATCACGGTGATCATGGCGCTGCTCGGCGACTGGGCAATCCAGATCCTGTTCGTCAGAGGCGCTTTCGGGCATGAGGAAGCCCGTGCCTCCGCGCAGATTCTTACCGCCTATGCAGTGGGACTTGTCCCCGCGCTGGGTGTGCGCTCTGCGGTTGCCGCCTTCCATGGGCGAGGCGATACCCGCACACCGCTGACCCTTCTTGTCGCGGCCACGGCGGTCAACCTCGCGCTCAAGCTGGTGCTCGCGCCCGTTCTCGGGGCAGAAGGGCTCGCCCTGGCGACGTCTGCCGGGGTCGGGCTCTACGCGGCACTGCTGATCCGAACGGGGCGGAGAAGAGGTTATATTCGGGGACCAAGGGCGCTGGCGGTTGTCGTCGTCGCCCTGACAGCCCTGACCTCTGCTGTTTGGCTTTTTCGATATCGTGCCGCGATCTTGGACGCAGCCGGGAGCCTATTTGCTCCAGTTGCTTTGCCCTTGGCCTTTCTGGGCATTTCTCTGGCGATAATCGCTGTTCACGGTTTGGCGGCGTGGACTGTGTGGATTTGGCAGCTGCGGCGCGTGCGTCGTGGATCGGTCCCTGAAAAATGACTCGCTGATGATCGGCAGAGGAATGAATAGTCTCTGGATGTGCGTGCCCTGCTGAGGAGAATGCTGCGCGCGAGAGATCACGACCATTACGCGCGGTCATTAGGGGCTCGTAGAGGCTTGCGCCGGTGCAGAGTTAGCTGGACACCTCAGCGACCATCACGTCCGCTTTCGCAGATTGGCCGAAAGCATCCCGCCTTCGCGGCGAAGGTCTGCAACCCGCCCTTCCTAAATGAGGGACTGCCGTTGCGATCGATCCTGACTGGACCTTCCGTTCAATAGTGCCCACGGCGTGGTGTAGAATACCGCCAGTGTCACGCCCGGTCGCGCGTTGCATTACGCTGGGGGCTCCGCGTGCGCCCAATTATCACAACCGCCGGGGCACTGCTTTGGTCTGACTGGAACTTCGGCAAAAGTGCATACCCTCATCAGCATTTTTGCCTGCGCACCATCTGAACCCCAGTGGGCGTCCCGCGCAGTTCAATGTTGAAGCGCCGGCATACGTCGCCGAGCGCCGCCGCGGCTGCGTCCAAGTCGTACTCTTGAGGCGTCTGATCAATTGCGCCGTCTGCCGACGTCTCATCCGCTGATTTCGTGACGAGATAGCGATACTGATCTACGCGATCATCTTGGACGGCTTTGGGTGAGACCTCCGCGATTGCACGACGACTCCGCTCCTCCTCGATGAGCCGATCCACGGCTTCCGGATCATGCGGCCGCGGCCGCCCGGCCGTCCTCAGGAGGTAGGCAACGAACGCCAAGACGAACACGGTCGATGTAGAGTACGCAGTCAAAAACGCGATATCGAGAGCTGTCATGGTAAGAAGCTACCGTACCGGATACCTCATGTCGAACATCTGACGCAGCACGTCTCGCCAATTTTTGCTTGCAGGCGTTGCCCGATGGGAGCGGATCAACCGTAGGGATTCCCCCCCGATACACTCTAAACAGATTTTTATCAGTTTTTTCCTTCGTCGCCGGGACGACCGGCCAATCTTCATTTCGAAGCAACAACAGCACGCCGCAGAAGGGAGAGCCGGGCGATCTTGAAGCTGCCGCATCGGTGCAGCGCAAACATGAAGAGCGACATCAATGCTCGACTCTGCCAACTTCGACCACCGCGACGCACTCCTCGACGGCGTGCGGTGCTTTTTCTTCGACCATGGGCACGAGCTTGCCCAGGCCGCGGCGCTGCTGGGAGGAGCAGTGGCCGAGGCCCGCGTGGTCTCCTGCGCATTGCGGCTCGAGACAGCGGCGCGCATCGATCGCCGCGTGCAAAGCGATCTGGTCGCATTTCATCGGCTGCTGGCGCTGGGTGATGTCGGTGACCCCGAGTGCCTGGAGACGGCGCTCTTCGCGAACCTGCATCCGGCATCGGCCGAGGTCGAGACGATCTGTCTGCTGACGGAGCTGCTCGACGATCTCCTGCACGCCATGGGGCTCGAGGCCGACTGCGGTCGTGTGTTCGACGACATCGGCACCTTCGCTGCCTGAGTTCCTCCCGGTCTCTCTCGTAGAGACCGGGCCTTGACGCCTGGCCGCAGTGGCTGGGCCTTCGGGAGTCCAACATGATCAAACACCAGAACACCGAACGTTCGCTCCAGAGTCTCGCGGAGGAGGCCATGCGCCTCGGGCGCGAACTCGAGGCGAAGGCCCATGCCGTCTACGCCGGGGGCAGCGCCGAGACGTTCGGCTTCGTTGCGCGCAGCCTGAAGCGGTTCTCCGAGCGAAACCCGTTCGACGATCGCGACGATGCCTCGGTCGAGGCCCTCCGCGGCGTCGTCGAGCGTGATCTCGCATCGGAGGTGATCGGTATTCAGCGGCGCACCGTCGAAACCCACTTCGACGATATGGGACAGAGCTACGAGCTGAGGGAGGTGCCGGTCTACAGCAATCGGGGCGAACATCTCCTCCTGGTGCGGGATCTGCTGGCTGACTTCGAGAGAACCCGGGCAGCCGTGCTCGACGCAGTCGCCGCCGAGAAGGACGTAATGCGGATGCTCAGCTCATAGCCACCACGCTTTCGACAGACCGCCGGCCGCCATCGCGGGGCCGGCGGACAGAAAAGAATCCTGCGCTTACAGGGCGATACAAGTTTTTCGCTGAAGGCGCTTCCGCGGAGGCCGGCCCGGATAAATTTCCGCGCCCGAACGCAGACACGGTTCGAAAGGCACACCGACCATGTACATGACACCGACGGGAAGCGTCCGTCTTCCCCTCCCGCCCGTCGGGGACCGCTCCATCAAGATGGGCGTGCAACAACACTTCACCGGCAGCTTCATCGACGGTGACGACGAAGGCCGCGAGATCGAGTTCGAGAGCCACACGGAATTCATGGTCGGGCTGGTGATGCTGGCGCGTCCCGACGTGGTAAACCTTGAAAACCAGGTGCTGTTCCGCTGGCTGGACGAGGAAGGCCAGACCCATCGGCATTACTTCGACTACCGCGCCACCCTGAGCGACGGGAGCCGCATTGCTCTGGTGGTGAAGAAGAACCCGAAGGCATTCGATCCGGAATTCCGGGTGGGGCTACGCGATCTGGCGCGTCGGGCCGTGCCCGACTTCGCTGACCGTCTCAGCCTGATCACCATGGCGGACCTCGATCCCGTCGAGGTTCACAATGCCCAACTGATCCATGCCGTGCGGCAACCCGATCCCGAGCCCGACGCTGCCGTCCGCGACGTCGTCGCGTCCATCGTCGGTGCGGCACGGATTTCCGATATCGCCGCGGCGGCCGGGTGCCGGGGACCCGGATTCCGATCCGTCGTTCGCCTGATCCGCAGAAATGAGCTCGAGCTCGTCGCCCATGAACGGATCTCTTCCGATACGCTGGTTCGCCGGAGGGCCTGGTAATGCTGGATTTCGCTCCAAGCGCCGACACGCCCCGGTTCGCTTTCGCCAAGGGCGACCGCGTGACCATCAGCGGCATCGAGTATCGCCCATTCGACACAACGGAGACCGGCTACGCGTTTGTACGCGTCGACGGAAGTGGAGTGGCCGAGAGCTTTTCCCGCAGCGAGATAGCGAGGCTTGCGGATCTTGGTCGCATCAAACACGAGCGGGGCGTCTTGCTGCCCGAAAGCGCTAAGGCCCGTCTGGAGCGTCCTGCCGACCTACTCTTGCGGCTTCCCGATGCCATGCATCGCGTGGCCCGAGGGAAGGAAGCAGTTGTCTCGGCCTTCCTTGCTTTAGAGCGAGAGGGCGTGGTTGTGCGGACGGATGCGTCGATTACGGACGCGAAAGACACCATCACCGGCAAGGCGGCCCGGACGCTTGAAACGCCGAGCCAATACGACAGCACGTCTGGTAGCTCGTCGGGATACAAGGTCCCGAAGTTCAGTGCGCGGACGCTGAGGCGCTGGCTTGCGGCATATGAGGATCTCGGCGTGTCCGGCCTCTACAACGGCATCGGGCGGCGCGGAAACCGAGAGGCGCGGCTTTGCCTGGAAACCAGAGGCATGCTCGCGGAGTGCGTTCGCAACTACATGGCGCCGGGCATGACCCAAGCGGCAGTTCAAAAAGATGTCGAGCGCGCCTTCGCAAGAAGAAACGAAGAACGCCGCGCCGAGGGTCGGCCGGACCTGATGCGTCCGTCGAAGGAAACGGTTCGCCAGGCGATTTTAGATTTGGACCCGTATCATTGTGATGTTGCCCGTCTCGGGGTTGAGGAGGCACGTCGCAAGCACGCGCCGGTCGGTGCCGGTCTGGACCTGACACGTCCGTTGCAGCGGGTCGAGATCGATACCTGGAAGGTCGACCTAATTACCTTGCTCACCGATTCAGGGCTCATGAACTTCCTCTCTGAGGAAGAGAAGATCGGGTTCGGCCTGACCGGCGAGAGGAAGCGCTGGCACCTGACCGTCGCGATTTGTGCGACCACGCGTTGCATCCTTGCCATGCGCCTTTCCCGATCGCCCAACGCGCAGACCACCATTGAAGCCATCGATATGATCGGCCGTGACAAGGGCGTCTGGGCCGATGCGGTGGGCACGCTGAGTCCGTGGCCCATGCGCGGAACGCCGGAGCTCATAGTCGCGGATTGTGGAAGCGAATACATCTCGTTCGACGCGAGGCTCGCCGCACGCGATCTTGGGGCTTCATTCGAGCATGCGCCAGCCGGATTGCCGGAAATGCGGGCACGGATCGAACGGGTCTTCCGCACAATTTCGGTCAACCTGATGACGCGCCTCACTGGGCGGACCTTCAGCAGTGTGGTCGAGCGCGGCGACTACGACTCCAAGGGCCGAGCTGCGCTCACTATCGACGATCTGTGTGCGGCTCTCACCCGCTGGGTCGTCGATATCTATCACCGCACGCCGCATGAAGGGCTCGATGGAGAGATGCCAGCGAATTGCTGGAAACGGCTGACCGAGGAGTACGGGGTCGCGCCCCCGGCAGATCTGTGGCGCCGTCGGCTCGCTTTTGGGACGCGGATGAGCCGGTCCGTCCAGAAGGACGGAATCACCGTCCTTGGCGTACGCTATCATTCCGACTTCCTCGCCGAGACGATGCTGCACAAGCGACACAAACAGCTCAATCTACGCTGGTATTGCGAGGACATAGGGACGATCGCTGTCGAGCTCGACGGAGAGTGGATCGAGATCCCGTCGGTTTTCGCGCGCCACCGCGGTCTGCGGGCGGAAACCTCGCGCCAAGCCTGCCGTGACCTTCGCGCCCGCTTCAAGCGTGAGGCCGCGCTTGAGGAACATATTGTCCACAAGGCGATCGACGATATCGAGCGGATCAATGGCGAGGCCATGAAACGTGTGTGGGCCTCCTTTCAGAAAACTGGTCAAAAGAGCAGCTTGAGAAGGAAGAGAAGAACCTGTTCATCGGCTTCGCAATTGAGCCCGATGCGCAGGGCGCGTCGCCGCGCGCCGCCTCCGACGAACTCGGAGAGGACTTCACTCCCTCCGCGGAAGATCACGAAAAAGTCAGAACTTCGACTTTGAATCCAGAGGATCGCGGTTCCGCGCCGTCCTCGCCGTACGCAGATCCGGTCCGTTCGGAGCGCGACCCAACCCAGGGTGACGGCCCCGATGAACCTGACTTCGACCTCGAGGACAAATGATGACTACTCAAGATCTGCAAGACCGCAGCTTCATCTGCGAAACCGTAGCCGACCTGCGCGGGAAATACTTGACCCTGAAACGGGACCACGAGTTCCGTGCCCGGCTGGACCGACTGCTGGCCATGGACGTGAATGGCAACCCGATCTCGGCCGGTGAGGCCGTCAGGACCGCCGGCGAGAGACGCGGTATTGCCGTTGTCGGCGGGGCTGGCAGCGGGAAGACCACGCTGATCAAAAAAGCGGTCAGCAAGCACCCGGCGCTCCAGCCGTCGGAAGATGCCTCTATGCCTGTCGTCGAGATCACCGTACCGAACCCCGCCACCATGAAGAGCGTGGGCTTCGAGATCCTGAAGAAGACCGGCTACGGGGAGCTCGCAAACAAGCGCACTGCTTGGGAAATCTGGAATGATGTCCGGACACGGTTCCGGCTGCTCGGCACGATCGTTCTCGTCATCGACGAAGCCCATGACCTGTTTCCCAAGGGCTCGAAGTCGGAGGCCTACGAAATCCTCCGGACCCTGAAATCCCTCATGCAGGGAGACGGGTCGGTGATCGTGGTGCTCTGTGGGATCGAGAGCCTCTACGATAGCATCTCCTTCGACTACCAGGTCCAGCGCCGCTTCGCGAAGTTCGACCTGCCGCCGATCACCACGTCGGCGGACAGCAAGCTTGTCTGGGGACTGATCGGCAAGTTCTGCGACCGCGCCGGACTCGGGCGGCCCGGGCAAATCGACCTGGTCGACCGTCTCGCCCATGTCGGGCGGTACCGTCTCGGCATCTGCATCGAGCAGATCATCTCGGCCATCGAGATTGCGCTGACGCGCGGCGATACCGCGCTCGACATCCAGCACTTCGCAGATGCCTTCTTCGAGCAGGAAGGGTGCGAGGTCGGACGGAATGTCTTCCTCTCGCCGCGGTGGTCGTCGATCGACCTCGGCTGAATCCTGCGGCGGGGCCCGCCATGCCGCGCTGCTGCCCCCGGCAAACCTCTCCCGTATCTATAGGAGCCGGACCATGCCGACTCTCTTCCCACATCTGCCGTGCCACGCAGACGAAACCCCGCTCTCCTTCGGGGCGCGTCTCGCAGCCGTCCACCTCGACAAACCGCTTGTCCCGTTTCTCCATGACATTCGCGTTCGTCCCGACGCTCTGGCTCTCGGGGATAGGTACGCGATTGACCGCCTCGCTTGCGTTGCCGGAGTGGACCCGGCGGTGCTGCATCGCAACGCCGCGCGCAGCATCGCGAAGGACGACTACATCCTGCGTGGCCACGAGCTGAGCGCGGAGGTGTTTTCGCGTCCCGACACCGTCTTCTGCCCGGCCTGCCTGCTTGAAGACGATGCCGACGCCCCCGATGTCGCCGTGTCCCGCCGCCAGCGCCTCGCCTGGACCTTGCGCCCCGTCCGCACCTGCGCGCGGCATGGTATCTCGCTCGTCCACCGCCGCGTCGAAGGGCACGATCGCAAGTTCTACGAGCTGGCGCGTCACGTGCCGGAGCGGAGGAACGATCTTCGCCAGTTGATCGACGGCTGCGTTCAGAGGAAACCGTCCCCTTTGCAGGGCTACGTCCTGTCGCGGCTCGATGGCGTGATGGGTCCGGAATGGCTCGACAGCCAGACTCTCGAGCAAGCCATCAAGACCTCGGAATTCGTCGGTGCGCTGTTGGTGTTCGGACCTTGCGCGAAGGCCTCCGAACTCAGCCACGATCAGTGGGATGAAGCCGGGCGCGTGGGCTTCGAAGTGACGTCGGAAGGGGAGGCTGGAATCCGACGGGCGCTTCAAGATGCGCGGATCGCCTTCGAGCGCACCGGGGCCATGCCGGGCCGCCGCAAGATGTACGGCATGCTCTGGGAGTGGCTGTCCGCGACGAAGCTCCGCAAAGCGCCCGGCGATGTCAGGCGCATCATGCGGGAGCACATCTTCGAAACCATGGTGGTCGATTCAGGGGAAGTCATCCTGGGCGAGGCTCTGCCCCAGCGCCGGTTTCACAGCGTGCAGTCCCTCGCATCCGAGAGTGGCCTGCATCCGAAGACCCTGCGCAACATCCTGGCGGCGGGCGGGTTGATCCCGACCGAGGCCAAGATCAGCGCGTATCACGTCTTCGATGCCGAGGCCGGTCGGCGCCTGGCCGCTTCGGTGCCGCGAGCCATCAACGTGAGCAAGCTCGGTGAGGCGCTTGGCTGCACGCGCCCTGTCGTTGATCAGCTCCTGGATGAACGTCTGCTCATGCCGCTCGCCGGCGGGCCGAAGGACTCCGCTGGCCGCATCTGGAAGTCGGTCGGTGAGGACGCGGTCGCCAAGCTGCCCGCGGATCTCCACGCTCCGGCACGGCCGGTTGCGGCGGCGCCGTCCGGCATGGTGACAATTTCGAAAGCGGCCGAAAAGGCGAAGGCGCAGAGCGTCGAGATCGTTCACCTCATTCTCGGCGGCTTCCTCGATAACGTCGCATGTCTTCAGGATGTCCACGGCATCGCTGCTGTGCTCGTCGATGCGGCTGAAGTTCGCGCGGCACTCGCAGCGCATATGCGCGGTCTTTCGGCAACGGCGGTCTTCGGCAAGCTGCGGGTACCGAAGGCCACCGGCTGGGCGCTGGTCGAACGCGAGGTCGGGCCGCGTCTGCCGTCCATTGTGATCGAAGGCCGGGACGGGCGGCATTGCTTCGTTCGGTTCGACGCTCGGGAAGTGGCCTCATTCATGTCCGAGTTCACGACTGTGGTTCGGATCGCGAATGCGCACGACCTCGAGCGGAAGGAGGTGGTTTCTCGTCTGCGGGCACGGGGCGTGCGCCCTGCGATCGACCGCGCCGAAGTCGGTGTGGATTTCTACCGGGTCGCGGATCTTCCGGAGTTCGAGCCGGCGTAGACCAGGACACTGCCTCGGCTGAAAGCGGGGCAGGGGACTTCAAAAATTGAACTTACCAAGGGTCGCCATTCGGCGGCCCTTTTTGTTTTCGGAAGCTGCGATTTTGCACTATGTTTTCAGAGGTAGTAGTTGGGCTATCTGAAAGAACTTTCCGATGAGTTCGATGGACACGAATTGGCTGTTTAATGGACAAGAAGGCGGAAAATCCGCTTTTCGACCCACGTAATATCAATGGGTTATTGGAGGCCGATGGACGTTACTTGGTTGTCGCTACAGGCGCGGGGGGCGCCGCATATCGTCGAGCCGCGGCGCGGCGGAGGAATTCAGTCCGCCACGTAGATCGCCGCGCCGACAATGCCCAGCGCGGCGGCGAGGTTCTTGAGGCTGATGACCGTGCTGTCATAGCACGCCATCGCATCCTCCGGCAGGATGTAGGGATTGAACTCGTCGCGATCGGCGCGGCGCAGGATGTCCTCGATCGAGCGGTCGATGACGATGCTCTCCCCCGTGATCGGGTTGCGCGAGAACAGCACCGCGCGCCGGTTCGCATTGGTCAGCTTCGACCCGCCCACGCAGTTCAGACCGAATACTGCTTGCAGGAACCGGGTGCCGTAGCGCATTTCCCGCGCGTCGGGAATCGCGCCTTGCGCGTTGGCGAGCACGGTTTCGGCGGTGTTGGACAGGAACACGGTGACGCCGGGCGGCGAGATGGCGCTCGGCACCATCAACGCCTCCTGGAAGCAGTTGCGCGACGGCACTGCGACGGTGTCGCCCGCGATCAGCACCGGGTCGGCGTGGGGGAGACCCGCGACCGCGCCGCTGAGATCGAATTCCTGCCGCGTGCCGCCCCGGATCAGGGTGACCCGCGCGAGATCGGCATCGGGCCGCACCCCGCCCGCATTGCGCAGCGCGGCGGAAAGCGTTCGCGAGGTGGTCGCCGCACCGCGCGAGGTCTGGCGCACCAGATCCCGGGTCTGCGCATTCGCACCACCGATCACCACCTGCCGCGGCTCGAACACCGCGCCGGAGACGAAGACGTCCGCCTCGGCATAGTCGGCCAGCAGGACCGAGACCTGCGGGCGGTAGCCGTAGATCTCCGCCGCGACGAGGGCGGAGGCAATGGCGGCCTCGACCTCGGCCGGGCTCTGCCCCGCCGCCGCGACGGGCCGCGCGAAGGGCAGGCGCAGGCGGCCGTCCATGCCGATCACGTAATCTCCCGAGAAGGTCTCGTCCTGCTCGACGAAGACCTGGAGCAGATCCCCGACCGACAGGACTTCCGCCCCGCGCGCGCCGGGCAGCCCCGGATGGCTCACGATCGTCGCTGCGGGGGGCGTGTCGATGCAGCGCTCGCTATCGATAAAGCCGGAGATACCCTCGGTCAGCGGAGAGCGGTAACGGGCCTGGTAAGCCTCTCCGTCCTCGGGCGCCTCGACATTGCGCGGGGTCTCGTGACTGGCGCAGCCCGCGAGAGCCAGTGCTAAAAGGAGAACGACGGCAGGAAGGCGATGATGCATGCGCGGAGCTCGCTGTTGCGTCCTGTCGGAGGAAGGGTCCGGACCTCCTGAATACCGCAGCGACGAAGCTGTGGCGACCATCGCCCGCCCATTGCCACGCCCGCCTATCCAAAAGGTCAGCCGCCCGTGCCATTTGCGCCACGATCCGACGCCTTCGCTATGCGGCAGGGCCGGAAGGGGGGCCGTAAAGAAAGAGGGAGACAAGAACGGAGCAAGCCGATGTCCCCCTCGCGATCCTTTCTGACGGCGCTGGCCACGAACGGCCTTAGCGAGATCGTGCAGAAGCTGTCGCGCGTCGCCGTGATCCTCGTGGTGGCCCGAGTGATGGAGGCGGAGGCGATCGGCTTGGCCGCAGCCGCCATCGCGGCGGGCGATATCCTCAAATCCTTCACCGAGAATGGCGTGGTGCAACGGATCATCGCGGCGTCTGCGCGCGATCTGCCGGGGGTGGTCGCGACGGGAAGGCGCCTGTTCACCGGGTGGTGCGTGGCGCTGTTCGGGCTGCAATGCGGGGTGGCCGCTTGCATCTGGGCTTGGACCGGCGGGGCGCTCGTGCCGCTGATGATGGGGCTGCTGGCGCTGGAATATCTCGTGATGCCCGCGGGCATCGTGAACTGCGCGCTGGCCATGCGGGCGGGCAAGCTGACCGGCACCGCCGCCGTGGCGGGGGGGCAGGTGGTGGCGGCGAACATCGCCACCGCGCTGATGGCCGCGATCTGGCCGGTGCCGATGGCGCTGATCCTGCCGCGCGTGCTGACCGCGCCGCTGTGGCTGTGGGGGATGCGGCGACTGCACCCCGTTCGGATCATGGGCGACACGCGCGCGCCCGTCGCTCCCTTCGTGGGCTTCGGGGCGTGCATCCTCGGCAGCGAAATCGTCAAGGCGCTGCGCTTGCAGATCGACAAGCTGCTGATCGGCCTGCTGCTGGGGGCGGAGGCGCTGGGCATCTACTTCTTCGCCTTCAATGCCGGGCTGGGGCTGGCGACATCCGCGTCGGTCGCCTTCGCGCGGGTGGTCTTTCCCCGCATCGCGCAGGCCGCCGATCGCGGCGGCGCGGCGCGGGAGGCCACGTGGCTCGCCACCTGCTTGACTGCGCCCGTCATCATCGCGCAGGCGCTGCTGGCCCCCGTCTACGTGCCGCTGCTGTTCGGGGAGGACTGGGCCTTCATCTCCGACACCGTGTCCATTTTGTGCCTCGCCGCGCTGCCCGCGATGCTGTGGTCGGGCACCGCACAATGGTACCGGGCGGAGGATCGGCCCGGAGTCGAGTTCCGCGTGACCTTGGTGATGACTTGCGCGCTGGCAGCCTCGACCTGGCTGCTGGCGCCCCACGGGATCGAGGCGATCGCCTGGGGCTACCTTGCCGTGTCCACCGTCATCCAGCTGGCCGCCTCGCTGCCGCTGATTGCCCCCCGTTCGCTGAGGAGTGCCTGACGATGCCGACGATCTCCGTCATCCTGCCGTGCCACAATTCACAGGCCACCGTCGCGCGGACCATCGCGAGCGTGCAGGCGCAGAGCTTCGCCGATTGGGAGATGATCTGCGTCGACGACGGCTCGACCGATGAAACCCCGCGCGTGCTCTACGCCCTGGCCGAACGCGACACGCGGTTGCGGGTGATCGTCCAGCCCAATGCCGGGCCGAGCCGCGCGCGCAATGTCGGCGCGGCCGAGGCGAAGGGCGCGATCCTCGCCTTTCTGGACGCCGACGACCTGTGGCTGCCGGACAAGCTGGCGTCGGTCGTCGCCGGGTTCGGCGATTGCCGGACGGATGCGGTGTTCGGCCAGGTGGCGTTCTTCGACGGCGAGACAGGTCTGGATCATGCGGTCTCCGCCGCGCGGTCGGGGCCGCTGGGACTGGAGGACTGCCTCGGACAGAACCCGCTCTGCACGCTCTCGAACCTGTCAGTGCGGCAGGACATCTTCGCCCGCACGGGCGGCTTCGATGAAAGCCTGCGCCACGCGGAGGATCTCGCCTGGCTGATCGGTGCCGTGGCGGGTGGTGCGCGCGTCGTCGGACGGCCGGAACTGCACCTGCGCTACCGGACCAGCCGCGACGGGCTGTCCGCCGATCTCGATGCAATGCATAGCGGTTGGCGAAAGGCCATCGCCGGTGTGGAGGCGCACCTTTCCCGCGGGGTCCTCCGCCGCGCGGAGGCGCGGCATCTGCGCTACCTCTCCCGCCGCGCGTTGCGGACGGGCAAGCCGGGCAGCACTGCTCTGCGCCTTGCCCTGCGCGGCCTGTTCAAGGCCCCCGGCGCGTTCCTGACCGACCGGCATCGCGGGGTGGCGACGCTCGCCGCCTGCCTGATCGCGCCGGTCCTGCCCGAAACCCTGCGCCTGCGCGCCTTTTCCTGAAGGAGACCTGCCATGCCCCGCGCCAGCATCGTCGTGCCTGCCTACAACACGCTGACCACCCTGCCCGACACCGTCGCCAGCCTGCTGGCGCAGGAGTTCGACGATTTCGAGGTCATCGTGGTCGATGACGGCTCCTCCGACGGAACGGCGGAGTGGGTGCGCGCGCAGACCGATCCGCGGCTGCGGCTCGTCCGGCAGATCAATCGCGGGCTGGCCGGCGCGCGCAATGGCGGGATCGCGGCGGCATGGGGGGACTATGTCGGCTTTTGCGACGGCGACGACCTGTGGGAGCCGGGCAAGCTCGCGGCCCATGTCGCGCATCTCGACGCGCGGCCCGAGGTGGGGCTGTCCTTCTCCGGCGCGCGGCTGATCGGGGAGGATGGCCGCGATCTGGGCCTGCGACAGCGACCGAAGGTGGCCGGCATCACCGCGCGCGACCTCTTCCTGCGCAACCCGGTCAGCAATGGATCGACCCCGGTGATCCGGCGCGCCTGCCTCGACGCGATCGCCTGGCGCCCCGCGGGAGAGGCGCGCGACTGGTGGTTCGACGAGAGCTTTCGTCAGTCGGAAGATATCGAATGCTGGCTGCGCATCATGCTGACGACCCGGTGGGAGATCGCGGGCCTCGACGCGCCGCTGACCCGCTATCGCATCGTGGCGAGCGGCCTGTCGGCGAACCTGGAGAAGCAGCACGCGACATGGGAGCGGGTGGCGGATCGCGTGCGCGGGATCGCGCCGGATTTCGCGCGCCGCCACGTGCCTGCCGCCCGTGCCTATCAGCTGCGCTATCTGGCGCGGCGGGCGGTCAGCCTGGGCGATGGGAAGCGGGCGCTGTCGATGCTGACGCACGCGCTGAAATCTTCGCCCCGCCCGTTGGTCGAGGAGCCGTTGAAGACGCTGAGCACGCTGGGTGCGGCGATCGCTCTGACCATCGGCGGTCGGGCGGTCATCCGACGCGCGTTGGGGGCGCGGGTCGCATGAGGCGCGTCGTTCATCTCGTGGACGATACCGGGCCCGGCGGCGTGACGCGGCTGCTCGACCACATCCGCAGCGATACCGACATGGCCGCGATCGGACGGCATGAGGTGGTGGTGGTCCGCGGGGGCTTGAGCGCCCCTCCCCGTCTGCCGCTGGCGGATGTCATCGTCAGCCACGTGGTCTTGAGTTGGCGCAACCTGCCCTTCTTCGCCGCGTTGCGCGCACGCTATGCGCGGCTGCCCATCATTCATGTCGAGCACAGCTACTCCCCGGCCTTCGTCGCGTTGCACGTGACGAACAGAAAGCGCTTCCGCGCCATGCTGACCGCCTCGCTAAGCCTGTTCGACCGGGTGGTGTCGATCAGCACGGCGCAGCGCGACTGGCTGGTGCCGTTCGCCGGGCTGGCGGAGGGAAAGGCCGTCCTGCTGCCGCCTTACGTCGACATCGCCCGGTTCCTCGCGCTGCGTGCGCCTGCTGGCGACGTGCGGCGGATCGGGGCGCTCGGGCGGCTCGACCCGCAAAAGGGGTTCGACATTCTGATTCGCGCCTTTAGTGACGCGGATCCGGCGGGCGTGCAGCTGGAGATCTTCGGCGAAGGGCCCGAGCGGGCTTACCTTGAGGAACTGGCCAAGGATCATCCGCGCATCCGGTTCCACGGTCACGTGTCCGATCCTGTCGCCGCGATGGGACGGGTGGACGCCATCGCCATGCCCTCGCGGCGCGAGCCCTATGGCCTCGTCGCGCTGGAGGCGCTGGCGGCCGGTCGCCCCCTGCTCGTCAGCCGGGCCGACGGGTTGCAAGACCATGCCTTGAACGGAGCCATCGCGGTGGACCGGCTGTGTGTCGAGGACTGGAGTGCGGCGCTGACCCGCGTGACATCGGAAGACAATGCGATGCGGGCGCAGCTCGCCCGGTGGCGGGTGGCGGATGCGGGCGAGCGCTTCGCCCAAGGGTGGCGTCGGCTGCTCGACGAGGTGGCCTGAACCCGGCCCGCCGTGCCGCCCTCACGCCCGGTCGGCCATCTCCCGCAGGTGGATGCCCAGCATGACGAGGGCGGGCCACAGCAGGTAGGCCTCGATCTCCACGTTCTCGCCCATCGACAGGATGCCGATGACCAGCACGATCCCGAAGGGCAGCCGCCCCTGCGGGTGCACCACCGCATCGCGCGCCGTCACGGCGGCATGGACCAGGAACGGCACCGCCCACGCGAAGAAGCCGACCAGCCCCTTCACGAACAACAGAGCCCACCAGGTGTGATGAGATCCGATCGGCATGTATTCCACGATATGCGGCCCCGGCTCGACCTGGCCGTGGCCGAACCAGACGCTCTCGTTGGCCCAGCGCTCCCGCGCGATGCGTTGCAGCGTCTCACGCACGCGAGTGCTGTCGGCGCGTGCGCCCTTGAAGGCGGCGACGGCGTCCATCGCCGCGACGCTGAGCGGTGTCCACAGTGCCGCCATCGAGGCCGTGACGGCGGAGACGGCGCTCCACGCCCAGACCTTGAGCACCAACGGCATCAACCGCGGGCCGACACTGGCGACGACGAGCGCGACGAGGCTCATTCGGCTCTTGGACATCAGCACCATCGCAAGCCCCGCCAGCAGACCCGCGGCCATCCAGCCCCGATGGCGTTCCTCCAGCGCGAAAAGGACCGTGACGACGCCCAGAAGGCCCGCGAAGGGCGACCACGGGGCGAAGAACTGCCAGCGCGGCGTCCAGCTCGCCGGGTCGAGCGTGTAGAGGTAGACGGTGAAATATTCCGGGCCCGGCCCGCCGACGGCCTTGAGCGGCGAGGTCAGGATCCGCTCGGGCAGGCCGATGGTGGGGGCGATGGCGAGCATCGGCAGCAGGCACAGCGTGACGAGGCCGAGGCGACATTGCGCGCGCACCAGAACCTCGCGCCGGATCTGCAAGACGGCTCCGGCCAGCGGGAACAGCGCCATCAGCGCCCAGCCCTTCGCCCAGCCGATCGACGATTTGATGGTGCGGCCCATGCCGAGATCCCAGTTCAGGTGTCCGGCCCACAGCGCCACCAGCATGACTGCCATCCCGGCGATCCAGAGCCAGACCACCCACGGCACCGGCCCGGTCGGCCGCAGGTCGCGCCGCAGTGCCGGGCCGAGATAGAGCGACAGGACCGCCAGCCCCGCCAGCATCCAGGCGAGCACCGGCCCCACCACGTAGAGCGCGCCGATGGCGTAGAAGCCCCAGGTCCAGGTCAGGCTGCGGTAGCAGATGCGCTCGGGCAGGGTCACGCGGACGCACCCCGGTCGAGCAGGCGGTCGATCAGCGGTCGGCGCATCCAGCCCAGCGCCAGCGCCATCAGCAGCATCAGCGTGGCCGCGACGCCCGCGGCGATGGCGATCTTCGGCCGGGGCGACGTCGCGCGATCGGGCAGCGAGGCATCGGCCAGCACCTGTACCAGCGGGTAGGAGGCGAAGACGTCCTCCTGCGACGTATCCGTGCGGGCGAGGGCTGAGGACAGGACGGTCTCCGCCACCCGGTACTCACCCTCCAGCGCGTCGAGGCGAGCGGCGAGTGGGGCAAGGCGGGCAATCCGCGCCTCGATCCGGTAGAGCTGGTCTTGCAACGCGGTCAGCGTGGCGGCCCGCGCCTCCCGCTCGCTCGCCTGCGCGACGAGGTCGGAGAGGAGACCTGCTCGCGAGGGGTCGGACGCAAGGTCGAGTGCGGTCGTTCCCAGCACCGCCGCCGTCCCGATCACCGCCTGCCCGCGCGCGGCAAGGCGATCCCGCAACCCATTGACGGCATGCGAGGCGTGAGTGACCTGCGGATGACGCGCACCCAGCTGACCACGCCGTTCGGCGAGGGTACTGGCTTGCAGCGCCAGCGCGGCGGCGAGTTCCTGGAATTCCGGATCAGCGTGCAGGCGCAGGTTGCGCGCAGCCACTTCGGGCGCGACGCCGAGCCGGGCCGACAGGGCGCGCACGGCCGCGTCCGCCGCACCGTGCGCGGCCTCGGCAGCCTCCATCCGGCCCGACAGCGCGTCGCGCTCGGCGATCAGCTGCTGGTAGTGCTCGAAGGAGAGAAGGCCGCTCGCGGTCTGGACCTCGGCGATGGCTCGGCGCAGATCGGCCACGGCGGTCTGGTAGTCCGCGATGGCGGCTCGGGCCACGCCCTCGCGATGCCCGCGCTCATCCTCGCGCAGCAGGTCCAGTTCGTGCAGGAAGATGTCGAGCACCGCCGCGGCGCGAGCCTGCGCGGCCTCGGGGCTCGGGCCGGTCATCTCGAAATGGATCAGCGAGGTCTCGTCCACCAGCCGCACGCGGGGCGCGCCGAGCGCTGGCAGGTCAAGGTCGAGTTGCGCGGCCGCCCGCGCCAGCGTCCGGTTGGCACCGAGCAGACGTTTGTAGGTCTGGGTCGGGCTGACGCGCGACGAGGAAAACGCCGAGGCGGAGGAGGTCGACGCCTGCCCGATATCGGCGAGGTTGACCGAGGCTTGCGCCCCCGACCCCGGCAGGATCAGCGAGACCTCGGAGGTGTAGCTCGGCGGCGTCATCGTCACGTAGGTCGCGATCGGCGTCCAAAGCGCGCCCGCCCCCAGCGCGAAGATCAGCGCGTAGCGGGGCAGCCGCCCGGCATCGGTCATGCGACCGCCGCGCAGGACGCGGGCGGGCGTGGGCAGCGAACGGGCGAGGGCGAGTTTGCGAAGCATGGCGGGAACCTCCTGTCAGGAGGTCTACCGGATGGCGAGCATGGCGTGATGCGCGCCTCCGGTCAGCGGCCGGGCGCGGTCGGACAGGCAGCTATCCGAAGGGATAGATCAGAACAGCCCCGCCGCCTTCGCCGCGAGTGCGGCTTGCGTGCGGTTCTTCGCGTCGAGCTTGCGACAGGCGGTCTTGACGTGCAGCTTCACCGTCACCTCCTGCAGGTCGATCTCCCGCGCGATCTCCTTGTTCGACAAGCCCCGGCACAGGCCGTCCAGGACCTGCATCTCCCGTTCGGTCAGAATCTCGGCCAACGGGTGCGGCGGGTCGGCGGGTGCCTCGGTCATGAACTTGACGGGGGCGTAGACCTCCCCCTCGGCCATGAACCGGATGGCGTTGACCAGCGATTTCGCGCCCATCGTCTTCGGCACGAACCCGACCGCGCCCTGGTCCAGCGCCTGCTGCGCGACGCCGCGGTCGGCGCTGCCGGACAGGATGGCGACCGGCGCATCGCTGGCCTCCCGCATCCGTGCGAGCCCCGTCAGCCCTTCCATCCCCGGCATGTCGTAGTCGAGCAGGACGAGGTCGAACCCCTCCTCCACGCGCGCCAGCGCCTGCGGCAGATCGCTGACCGCCACGACGGTGAAATCAGGCTGTTGGTCAAGAAAGGCGACGATCGTGTCGCGGACCAGTTCGTGATCGTCGGCAAGCAGCAATCTCATCGCGTCTCTCCCTCGCCACGCCCGAGTGCGGACCGGACGGCGGCTTGCAGCCTATCGGGCGTCACGGGTTTCTGCAAAACCTGGCTCGCCCGGTCGAGGCGCCGATCGGTCAGACGCCGGGCCAGCGCGCTGACGACGATGACGGGCACGTCAGGCGCCACGATGGCGAGCCGTTCGATCAGATCGCCACCGCTCAAGCCCGGCATGTCGTAATCCGATACGAGACAGCCCCAGCCATCGGGATCCTCGGCGATCGCTTCCAAAGCCATGACGGGGTCGCCGAGCTCGGCAACCTCGTAGCCTGCACTGGCCAGCATCGCGGCGTGGGAGGCCGCGACCTCCGGCAGGTCGTCGAGGACCAGCAGCGGCAGGTCCACCCGGTCCGATCTACGCCCGACAGGGTGGGCGGAGCGCTCCGGCCGTGCGTTGCCCATCGGCCAGAACACCTGCATCCGCGTCCCCCGACCCGGCGCGCTGTCGATGGCCAGCAATCCGCCCGCATCGCCGAGGATGGTGCTCACGATGGCCAGACCCAGGCCCGTGCCGCTGTTGCCCTTGGTGGTGAAGTAGGGCTCGAGCATCCGCGCGACCGTCTCGGGCGGCATGCCCGGCCCGGTATCGGCGACCTCGATCCGGGCATAGTCGCGGCCCGCCTCGACGGAACCGATGGCCACATCGAGGCCCTCCACCGGGGCGGGATGGTCGAGGGAGATACGCACCTCGCCCGGCTCGCCGCCCAGCGCATCGATCGCATTGACGAGCAGGTTCATGACGACTTGCAAGAGGTCCGTCCGGCTCGCCTCGACCGTGACGGGTCGGTCGCCCAGATCGAGTGTCAGCCGCGCGGACGTCGGTGCACCCGCGCGGGCGAGGTCCACCGTATTGGCAAGCACGCGGCCGAGGTCCACGCTCTCGGCGGTCTTCTCGCGCGCGCCGAAGTCGAGCAGACCCTCCACCAGCTCGGCCGCACGACCGGCGGCGGAGCGGATCCGGCCCGTCGCAGCGCGCGCGCCCACGTCCAGCCCCTCGGACGTGTCGAGCAACTCCGCCGAACCCAGAATCGCAGAGAGCAGATTGTTGAAATCATGCGCCAACCCTGCCGAGATCCGATGCAACCGCTCCTGCGCCTGCGCCTGATCGAGCGCGCGGCGCATCTCGTCGCGCTCCGCCATGTCCCGCAGCCGGTCGGTCACGTCGCGCACGACGAGGATGCTGCCGAGATCGGGCACGAGGCTGAGCGATATCTCGTGCGTCCGATGCCCCCCCGGCAGCGCGATCCGCGCCTCTCCGCGGTAGAGACCTTGCAGACGGAATGCCGCTTCCTGCGAGCGGAACGCCTCGGCGGCCTCCGGTTCGTAGAAACCATGCCAGCGGCGCCCGAGCGCCCCGGCCTCGTCCGCCAGACCCCAGAGCGAGAGCAGACTGGGATTCGCGTCGATGATGCGACCGTCCATGTCGCCGATGGCGATACCGTCCTGGCTGCGCTCGATCGCCGCGAGCCGCTGGCGCAGGAGGCGTTCGTTGACCTTGAGCTGCGTGACATCGGTCAACGTGATGACCGCGCCGCCATCGGGAATGGGACGCGCGCGCAGCAGAAGCTGCCGCCCGTCACCGCCCACGATCTCATGACTGATGGGCCGGTCGAAACCGGCGAGGCGTCGATCCGGCGCGACACCCGGCTGCGCATCGAGCAGCCGCATGGCTAACGGACGCGGCAAAGGCGCATCGCGGGTGACGCGATCGGGCGCGATGAGCTGCGCGAAGGTCGCGTTGGCAAACCGCACGTCGCCGTCGCGTCCCAGGATCAGGAAGCCCTCGGACGTCGCGGCGAGGGCGTCTTCGAGCCGTCGCTGCGCATGGTCCCGTTCCATCTCCGCCTGAATGCGGGCGGTGGCGTCGGACTGCGTGGCGACGATATGGGTGGCGCGCCCCTCCGTATCCTCGATCGACAGCAGCTCCAGCCGGTTCCAGAAGGCGCTCCCATCCTTCCGGCGGTTGCGCAGGATGAAGGTGCCGGAGCCACGGTCGGCGAGGACCTGGCGGATCTGACGGCGCACCGGGGCATCTGCCGGTTCGTCCGACATCACGCGGCAGTTCCGGCCGAGGACCTCGTCGGCCGTGTAGCCGGTGAGCGTGGTGAAGGCATCGTTGACGTAGACGAGGGGCAGGTCCCCCTCGGCCCGCGCGATGGCCACCGAAGTCGGAGAGCGGTCGATGACGCTGGCGAGGAAGGCATTGCGCCGTTCCAGGTCGCGGCGCAGGATCGCCTGCCCCACGATGGGCGCGAGGCGCGAGAGCAGCTCTGCATCCCGCGCGCCGAAGGCCCCGGTCGCTTGGTCATGCGCAGCGAGAACGAAGGTCGCCTCGCCCGCCTCCAGCGGCACCGACATCAGGGCGCGCCACTCGGACAGGGCCTCGGGTGGCATCTGCCACAGACCGCGCACGCCGTGCAGGTCGACGATGCGCCGCGCGCGTGTCAGCAGCCCCGGCGCGTCCCAGCCCGTCCGCGTCGCGTGTTCGACCGGCAGCCGCAGGAACAGCGTCGTGCCATCCGCCTCGAACAGCGCGACGCCGCCGCAGTCCAGCGACGTGCGGATCGATGCCAGAAGTGCTGCGAGCCCTTCCTCGACATCCGGCCGGGCAGCCAGCGCCTCGACGGCCGAGAGAAGCGCCTGCGTCTCGCTAAGGCGTTCCGCCTCCCGCTGCCGCAGGGTCTCCAGCTCGATCAAGGCTTCGCGCAGGCGCTCGTCGTTCTCCATGCAGCCCTCCGACGATCAGGCTTCGAAGAGTACCGCCGAGATCATGAGGTTGCCATGACGATTGCGCCCGTCGAGCACGACGCCCTGCTCCCCGAAGGTGAAGCTGCCGAGGAACGGCACGCCGGGCAGCGCATCGCGCAGGCCCGAGGTCACGTCCTCCAGCCGGTCCTGCACGGCCAGCATGCAGCCGCCGCAATAGATCACCAGCGCCCCGGCGAAGGCTTCCGGTCGGCCACCGCCGGCCTGCACGGCGAGGGAGGCGACCTTGCCCGCGCGCTCCGTCAGCCGGTCCGGGGAGCCCGACATCAATGTCAGCTCGTCTCCCTCGGCCACGTCGGCGAACAGTTCCAGGTGCCCCTCGGGCGTCATGCCCGCCGGGTGGGCGAGCAGGTAATAGGGCACGTCCCCGACCCGATCGAGAAAGAGACCGAGCGGCGTGAGCGTGCTTTCCGACAGGATGGCGGTCGTCTCCTCCACCCCGGACGGTATCAGATCGGGACCGGTCCAGTCGCGGTAGACCTGCGCCGCGGGGCGCCCGTCGATTTCGCGCAGCAGGCGGCCCTCGGCGGACGTCACGGTGCCCGCATGAGCCGTGGGCGCATAGCCGTTGTGATAGGCGAAGCTGACGCGGGTGGAGGGGAAGAGAACGGAGATCACCACACCGTCCGCCGCGGAGCCTTCGGCGTCGAACACCCGCCAGTTGCCCGAAACATCGTCATCCGCGGCGCTGCCGCCGAGCACCGGCACATTCTCGCCGACGGCCTCCGCGATCCCCGACAATATCTCCTCCTCCCGTCCGGGAGAGGAAGACAGCCATATGAGATCGGGAGCCTCGCCGGGCCGATCGGCGGCTAGAAGGGCGGCGTCCAACGCCGCACGCGCCGCACCGCGCGCATCGTTTCCGAACGGTCGCATCGCGGACCCGTAATCGCCCGTAGGATCCCAGATGCCGAAGGCGCCCGCGCCCTGAACGATATGGGGGCCGTCCTGCGACATCACGCCGAGGCAACTGGTCGATCCATGAACCGCGCCGATACCGGTGAGCCGCTCAGCCAGGCCCGCGCCTTCGCACCCCACGCTCTCGGTCAGAACGACGAGATCGGGCGCGGTCTCGTGCCGTGCCAGCCAAGTGTCGAAAGACTGGCTCAAGGCGGTGGCCTCGAGCCCGCCTGCCGCGAATACGTCGATCTCCATCACGTGCCCCCCTCCCTTGCGCGAGTAGCGTGGCACGATCCGGCAGTGCAACGGCGCAGGCGGACAGGCCGCCTATCCGAAAGGATAGGCACGCCTGCGCAAGCGGCCCAAAGCCCTGATCCGGAGGGAGATTCCCCGGCTCGAACGAATGCCCGCCTTGACCGTCCGCGACGTCGCGGAGCCACCCTCGCCCCGGCAGCATGACCTCCGACACAATCAAGGAGGCCATCATGGTCAAGACACTCTCTCTCTTCGGTCTGCGCATCGCCGATGCGGACCGCATCACCGCCATCGCCGCCTTGCTCGACCGGCCCGGCCGAACCACGGCGGCCTTTGTCAACGCGCATTGCGTGAACGTCGCCGCCCGCGATACGGCCTACAAGAGGGCGCTGCGAGCCGCGGATTTCCTGCTGCCCGACGGGTCGGGCATGGCGCTCGCCGCCCGGATGGCGGGACGCAGACTCGACCATAATCTCAACGGCACCGACCTGAGCCATCCCCTCTGTCGGGAAGCTGCGCGACGCGGATTGTCGATCTACCTGCTCGGCGCACGACCCGGCATAGCGCGAGAGGCCGCCCGCAAGTTGACGCTCGCGGTTCCCGGCCTGCGGATCGCGGGCACCCGGGACGGTTTCTTCGACGAGGCGGACAGCGACGCGGTCATCGCCCGGATTAACGAGAGCGGGGCCGATATCGTGCTCGTCGCGATGGGCGTGCCGATGCAGGAGAGCTGGCTCTACCGCCATCGCCGCCAACTCGACGCCCGACTCGCGATGGGCGTCGGCGCGCTGTTCGATTTCGAGGCGGGCGTGGTCCCCCGCGCGCCAGGATCGCTGCGCCGTGCCGGGCTCGAATGGACCTGGCGTCTCGCGGTCGAGCCCCGGCGGATGTTCCGGCGCTACGTGCTGGGCAATCCCGCCTTCGTCTGGCGGGCCGCCCGCAATGCGCTGCGCACCCCCCGCCCGCGGTCCGACGCGATGCCGTGGACGAAACGCCTGCTCGACCTGACCGTGGCGAGTGCCGCGCTCGTCGCCCTCTCGCCAGTCCTGATCGGGACTGCCCTCGCGGTCCGGCTGACCAGCCGCGGGCCGGTCCTGTTCCGGCAGGAGCGCGTGGGCCTCGATGGCGAGCGGTTCACGATGCTCAAGTTCCGGTCGATGCATGTCGATGCCGAAGCGCGGCGCGCCGCCCTGCTGGGCCAGAGCGAACGCGAGGGGGTCTGCTTCAAGATGCGCGACGATCCCCGCCTGACGCCCGTGGGGGGTCTCATCCGGCGCTATTCGCTCGACGAGCTGCCGCAGCTGTGGAACGTCATCCGGGGCGACATGTCGCTGGTCGGCCCCCGACCCGCCTTGCCCGAGGAAGTGGCCGCCTACCCGATCGGGGCCCTGCGCCGCCTGCGCGCGGTTCCCGGCATCACCGGCATCTGGCAGGTCTCGGGCCGCGCAGAGATCGCCTTCGGGCGCATGGTCGCGATGGATCTGGCCTATATCCGCAGCCGCTCGGTCCTGCTCGACATGCTGCTGCTGGCGCTGACCGCGCGGGCCGTGCTGGCCGGACGTGGCGCCTATTGAGCCTCGTCGGGATAGGCTGCGGCGATCATCAAAGCCGACAGGGTGCCGTAGACCCGGCCCCAAGCGGCGGCGTCCTTCTCGTTGAAATCATCGCCCAGCGAGGCCGACAAGGTGTCGATCAGGGCTTGGCCCACGGCCGGATACTGATCGGGACGGACGCCGTACGACACGTGGCGCACGGCCAGCGCGCGCGCCTCGGGCGCGAGGGCCGCGGGCTGATCGACATGGTCTACGATCCAGTTGAGTGTCTGCATCAGCTTGCGCGCCTGATCGGACATCCCGGTCCCGAACATCGCACGCGTCTGGGGCGAGATCTCGAACAGCCGGATGTAGAACAGCCTCGCAACCACGTCGCCGCCCGCGGCGACGCGGGCCCAGCTGCGCCTGATCCGCGCGATATCGTCCTGGCGCTCGATCGTCATTTTCATGGACTAGCATCACGACGCCCCGGAAAACAGGGGCTGCGATACGGATGAAAAGCTTATGGCAGCTTGTCCGCCACGGCTTACCTTGCGGCAGGTCAGTGACAGGCAGGGAGTTTCAGCCAATGAGTGAGATGAGCATGCAGGACATCGCCGCGAAGATGGCCGATATCGACTTCGCGATGCTGGTGACGAAGACCGAGGGCGGCGCGCTGGCCGCGCGCCCCATGAGCAACAACCGCGATGTCGACTATGACGGCACCAGCCGGTTCTTCGCACTCGACAGCACGCGGATGGTCGCCGATATCGGCCGCGATCCGCAGGTTATCCTGACGATGGAGGGCAGCGCGGGCCTCGCCGGTGTCGTCGGCAAGCCGCCACTCTACCTCTCGGCCCAAGGTCGGGCGGAGATCGTGCGCGACAAGGCGGCGTTCGAGGCGCATTGGAACCCCGATCTGGAATACTGGTTCAAGGAGGGGACGGACACGCCCGGCCTCGTCATGATCGTGGTGAAGGCCGAGCGTCTGCACTACTGGGACGGAGAGGCGGAGGGCGACCTCCTGGTCTGAGCCCTCCACGCTGCCCGGTCAGTCGTGACAGTCCGGGCAGCAGGTGGCGCAGCCGTTGACGGTGGCATATTCGTCCTTCGCGTGCTTCATCGCCGTTTCGCACTTGGCGTAATCCCCGAGTGCGGTGCGTTTATCCTCGTTGGGCAGGAACTGGCACTCCTCGGAATGAACGACATGCGTGCCGCCGTTCTTGGTCTCGTGATTGACGTAGTACTTCATCGTCGGTCTCCCTTTCGGAGGACCAACGGCAAGATGCGGCATGGGTTGCCGGGCGGATCGTCGCGGGTGGGGCGAGGCCCCGGCTTGGAACCGGGGCCTTCGCAAATTCAGCGAACCAGCGTGTTGCGGAAGCTCCACGGCGTGTCGCGGTCGAGGTCCGTTTCGTGCGGCAGGCGCTGCGTGACCGGCGTCCAGTCGGTGTAGTGCCCCTCGACCGGGCCGAGATAGGGCATCTGCACTTCCAGACAGCGGGCGTGGTCCATCTCCTCGGTCTCGACGATCCCGGCTTCCGGGTTTTCCAGCGCCCAGACCATCCCGGCGAGCACCGCGCTCGTCACCTGCAGGCCGGTGGCGTTCTGATAGGGGGCGAGGTCCCGCGTCTCCTCGATCGACAGGCGCGAGCCATACCAATAGGCGTTCTTGTCATGGCCGTAGAGCAGGACGCCCAGCTCGTCGACGCCGCCGGTGATCTCGGTCTCGTCCATGATGTGCAGCTTGTCCTGCACCTTGCCCGAGCCGAAGGTCTCGTGGAAGGACAGCACCGCGTCGTCCGCCGGGTGGTAGGCGTAGTGGCAGGTCGGGCGATACTCGGGCCTCGCCCCCTCGCCCACCGTGAAATAGTCGGCAATCGAGATCGCCTCGTTATGCGTGACGAGGAAGCCGTATTGCGGCCCCGGCGTCGGGCACCAGGTCCGGACCTTGGTGGCCGCGCCGACGGTCGGCAGGAAGATCGCGGCCTGGCAGCCGCTGTCATGCCCGCGCGCCCCCTCGGGCTGCCATGTCTCCTTGGTGCCCCAGCCCAGTTCGGCAGGCTGGAACCCTTCGGACAGGAAGCCCTCGACCGACCAGGTGTTGACGAAGGTGCCGATTGGCTTCGCGCGGCTCGACTGCTGGGTGTCGCGCTCGGCGATGTGGATGCCGTGCACGCCGACGTCCTGCATCAGCGCGGCCCAGCCTTCGCGGCTGGTCGGAGCGGTCGCGTCGCGGCCAGTGTCGCGCGCGATGTCGAGCAGGGCCTGCTTGACGAACCACGACACCATGCCGGGATTGGCGCCGCAGCAGGACACGGCGGTGGGGCCGCCGGGATTGGCCCGCTTCTCCGCGCGCACCGTCTCGCGCAGCGCATAGTTCGTCCGCTCCGCCGGGTCGCCGTCCATGTCGAAATAGAACCCGGCCCAAGGCTCCACCACCGTGTCGATATAGAGCACGCCGATCTCGCGGCAGAAGCGCATGATGTCGAGCGAGGACGTGTCGACCGACAGGTTCACGCAGAACCCGCCCTTCTCGAAGAGCGGGCCGAGGATCTCGCGGTAATTGTCCGGGGTCAGGGCGACCGGGTGATGTTTGACCCCGCGCTGGCGCAGGAAGGTGTGGTGCTGGTTCGACGGCTCGATGACGTGGATGTCGTGGGCGTCGTACTCGAAATGCCGCTCGATCAGCGGCAGCGTCCCCTGCCCGATCGAGCCGAAGCCGATGATGACGACCGCGCCGTCGATGCGGCCGTAATTGGGGTACTCGGTATCCATGGGCGGGCTCCCGTCCTGCAAGTCGCGTGTCGGGGACCGCGCTTAGAGCATCGGGGGCAATGGGGCAATCGTCGCGGGGACCGCGCAAACGCAAACGGGCCGCCCGAGGGCGACCCGCTGAAATCCGGTGGTGCGGCGAAGATCAGTTCTTCGCGTAGAATTCGACCACGAGGTTCGGTTCCATCTGCACCGCGTAGGGGATGTCCGACAGGCCCGGCGTGCGCACGAAGGTCGCGGTCATCTTGGAGTTGTCGCAGTCCAGATATTCCGGCTGGTCCCGCTCGGACAGGCTCAGCGCCTCGAGCACGGAGGCGAGCTGGCGCGACTTCTCGCGGATCTGGATGACGTCGCCTTCCTTCACGCGGTAGGAGGGGATGTTCACCCGGCGGCCGTTCACGGTGACGTGGCCGTGGTTCACGAACTGGCGCGCGGCGAAGATCGTCGGCACCCACTTGGCGCGGTAGACGACCGAATCGAGGCGACGCTCCAGCAGGCCGACGAGGTTTTCACCGGTGTCGCCGCGCAGACGCTCTGCCTCGGCATAGATGCGGCGGAACTGCTTTTCGGTCAGGTCGCCGTAGTGACCCTTCAGCTTCTGCTTGGCGCGCAGCTGGATGCCGAAATCGGAGAGCTTGCCCTTGCGGCGCTGGCCGTGCTGGCCGGGGCCGTATTCGCGGCGGTTCACCGGGGACTTGGGACGGCCCCAGATGTTCTCGCCCATGCGGCGGTCGATCTTGTACTTGGCAGACGTGCGTTTGGTCACGGCTGGATCCTTTCGGTTGGCGCGGGATGCGCGCTGGTGAAAGGTGCTTTCCTTTCCCTTCCCCTCGGCGGGGTCCGGGCGACAGGACACCCCTCGCGGGGGCCGCAAACACCAAGGTCCGGCAAGGGTCGCCCTGCCGGAATGGGCGCGTTATAGGGATGGGGACGGGGGAGTCAACCGCGAGGACGGGCAGGCATGGACAAGCAGGTGATCTGCATCCGATGGGGCACCAAGTACACGGCGACCGACGTGAACCGGCTCTACGCGATGGTGGCGCGCAACACCACGCCGCCCTTTACCTTCACCTGCTTCACCGACGATGCGACCGGCGTGCGCGAGGAGGTGCGCTGCCTGCCGTTGCCGCCGCTCGACGCGGACATGCCGATCAACACCTTCGGGATCTGGGGCAAGTCGCGACTGTGGTCGTCCCCGTTGGGGGATCTGGAGGGGCCGGTGCTGTTCCTCGACCTCGACCTCGTCATCATCGGCAACATGGACGGGTTCTTCGAGCATGGCGACCCGGAGAGGGTCTATCTCGCGCGCAATGCCAACACCCCACACAAACGGTGGGGCCAGACGTCCATCTACCGCTTCCCAGCGGGGAAGATGGGCGACCTCAAGGCGAACTTCCTCGCCGACCCGCAGGGCATCGCCGACCGCTACCGCTTCGAGCAGCGCTACGTGTCGGAGAACGCGCCGGGGGGCATCGACTTCTGGCCGAACGGCTGGGTCGACATCTTCAAGTGGCATTGCGTGCCGACCTTCCCGATGAACTATTTCCGCGCGCCGGCGCCGCGCCCGACCGCGAAGGTCGTGCTGATCCCCGGTGCGCAGACCGTCGAGAACGCGATCGAGGGCCGCTACCGCACCCGCGCACGCGCCTTGCCGCCGCGCGAGCATCTGAAGGCCACCTTCACCGACAATTGCTACGGCAACATGTGGCAGCACCTGCGCCGTTTCATCCATCCCTCCCCCTGGATCGCGGAGGCGTGGCGGGAATAGTGCTGTCCTATCAACATGCCTACCATGCCGGCGGTCCGGCGGACGTGCACAAGCATGTCGCCTTGGTGCGCGTGCTGGCCGCCCTGACCGCCAAGCCGCGCGGCATCACCTACATGGAAACCCATTCGGGCCGCGGCCTCTACGACCTGTCCAGCGACGAGAGCCGCAAGACCGGCGAGGCGGCGGAGGGCATCGCGATGGGCGCGCCCGAAGGGGAGCGGTTTTCCGACCTGCTGGCGGAGCTGCGCGCGGGTGCCGGGCCGGACGCCTATCCCGGCTCGCCCCTGCTCGCCGCGATGATGCTGCGCGACGTCGACGAGATGCACCTGATGGAGCTGCATCCGGCCGAACATGCCGCGCTGCGCGACGTGCTTCCCGGTGCCGACATCCATCGGCGCGACGGCTACGAGGGGGTGCTGGCCCTGTCGCCGCCCACGCCGCGGCGGGGGCTGGTGCTGGTCGATCCGTCCTACGAGGTGAAAAGCGAGTATGCGCAGGCGGGCGCCTTCGTCGCGAAGCTGATGGCCAAATGGCCGGAGGCCTGTGTGCTGGTCTGGTATCCAATCCTGCGCGCTGGCCGTCACGCGGATCTGCTCGACGCGCTCGCACCGCTGTCGCCTGTCGTGGACGAGGTGCGGTTCGATCTCAAGGGCGGGGCGGGAATGCTCGGCTCGGGCATGGTGGGCGTGAACCTGCCGCACGGGGTGGCGCTCGGCTGAGTGCGACCATCGCGCGCTGGACCGGTGCGGCGCGCGGACCATCTGGCCCGGCATGGATTTCACGGAACGATATGGCGGCGGGCGGGCGCTGGTGGTCGGGGCCTCCGGCGCCATCGGCGCGGCGCTGGTCGAGGCGCTGTCGGCGCATATGGAGGTGACGGGGCTCAGCCGCTCGGGCGACGGGCTTGACCTGACCGACGAGGCGAGCGTCGCGGCGGCGGCAGAGCGGCTGAGGCCAGGATTCCGCCTGATCTTCGACGCCACCGGCGCGCTGGAGATCGACGGCGCGGGGCCGGAAAAGAGCCTCGACGTCATAGACCCGGCGGCGATGGCCGCGCAATTCGCGTTGAACGCGATCGGACCCGCGCTGCTGCTCAAGCACCTCGCGCCGCTGATGGCCGAAGATGGCCCGAGCCTCTTCGCCTCGCTCTCGGCCCGCGTCGGGTCGATCGGCGATAACGAGCTGGGCGGCTGGTATTCCTACCGCGCGTCGAAGGCCGCGCTGAACCAGATCCTGCACACCGCCGCCATCGAGATCGCGCGCAAGCGACCCGAAGCGGTGGTCGTGGCGCTGCATCCTGGCACGGTGACCTCCGATCTGACGCGGAAATATCTCGGGCGGCATCCTTCGGTGGCCCCTGCCGAGGCGGCCGAGAACCTGATCCGCGTGATGGGCGGGTTGCGGCCGGCGCAATCGGGCGGCTTCTTCGACTGGCGGGGGGAGGTGGTGGTTTGGTGAGCGAATTTCATTGCGGTGAGGGCAGCCCCCGGCCGCGGGTGGGGGTAAAGCCCCCGCCCCGGGGGGCGGTCGGGGGCTGCCCGGCGGTTCCCGCCGGGCGGGTCTCTCGATGACCGCGCCGCGCCTCATCCTCGTCCTCGGCGACCAGCTCTCCCATGACCTGTCCGTCCTGCGCGAAGGGGTCAAGAGCCGCGACATCGTCGTCATGGCCGAGGTCCGCGACGAAGGCACCTACGTCCCCCACCACGCCAAGAAGATCGCGCTGATCCTCGCCGCCATGCGGCATTTCGCGGCCGAGCTGAAGGACGATGGCTGGACCGTCGCCTACACCCCTCTCGACGATCCCGACAACACCCACGCGATCAGCAAGGAGCTGCTGCGCCGGGCCGAGGAATACGACGCCGAAAGCGTCGTCTCCACCGCCTCGGGCGAATGGCGGCTGCGCTCGCTGCTGGAGCACACGCCCATCCCGGTCAGCCAGCTTCCCGACGACCGGTTCCTGTGCTCGGAGGGGGATTTCGCCGCCTGGGCGAAGGACCGCGACACGCTGACGATGGAGTATTTCTACCGCGAGATGCGGCGACGCCACGACATCCTGATGGACGGGGACAAGCCCGAGGGCGGCCAGTGGAACTACGACAAGGAGAACCGCAAACCGGCGGAGCCCGACCTCTTCATGCCCGAACCGCTGCACCACCAGCATGACGAGGTGGTGGCGGAAGTGCTCGATCTGGTGGCCCGCGAGTTTCCCGAAACGTTCGGCACGCTGCGTCCCTTCTGGTTCGCCGCGACGCGCGCCGGGGCCGAGGCCGCGCGCGACTGGTTCATGACGGAGGCGCTGCCGCGCTTCGGCGACTACCAGGACGCGATGCTGGCGGGCGAGGATTTCCTCTATCACTCGATCCTGTCGCCCTATCTCAACATCGGGCTTCTCGACCCGCTCGACCTCTGCCGTCGGGCGGAGACGGAGTACAGGGAGGGGCGCGCGCCCCTCAACTGCGTCGAGGGCTACATCCGCCAGATCCTCGGCTGGCGGGAGTTCATCCGCGGGGTCTATTTCCTCGAAGGCCCCGACTATGCCGAACGCAATGCGCTGAACGCCACCCGCGACCTGCCCTGGTTCTACTGGTCTGGCGAGACGAAGATGGCCTGCATGGCCCACGCCATCGGCCAGACCCGCGACGAGGCCTATGCCCACCACATCCAGCGGCTGATGGTGACGGGGAATTTCGCGCTGCTGGCCGGGCTCGACCCGCAGCAAGTCGCGGAATGGTATCTCGCCGTCTATGCCGACGCCTTCGAATGGGTGGAGGCGCCGAACGTGATCGGCATGGCGCTGCATGCGGATGCGGGCGTCTTCGCGACCAAGCCCTATGCCGCGTCGGGCGCCTACATCAACCGCATGTCGGATTACTGCAAGACCTGCCACTATTCCGTCAGCAAGAAGACGGGCGAGGGCTGTTGCCCGTTCAACCCGCTCTACTGGGATTTCCTGCTGCGCCACCGCGAGCGATTCGAGAAGAACCGCCGCGTCTCGCGCAGCTACGCCACCTGGGACAAGATGGATGCCGACAAGCAGGAGGCCTATCGCGACAGCGCTGCGGCGATCCTGGCCAAACTGGATGCGGGCGAGGCGATCTGAGCCACGCTTGGACGCCTCCGGCGGGGATATTTGGAGGAAGTGAAGATGTTCTATGTTCGCCCCGGCCCCCTCAACCTGATCACCGATATCGATGGGCTGCGGGTCGGAAATGCCGGGGACGCGCGGCTGAAATCGGGTACCACGGTCCTTGTCGGCGACGCGCCCTTCACCTGCGGCGTGCACGTCATGGGCGGCGCGCCGGGGACGCGGGAGACGGATCTTCTGGCGCCCGACAAGTCCGTCGCGGCGGTGGACGCGCTGGTCCTGTCGGGCGGATCGGCCTTCGGTCTCGACGCGGGCGCGGGCGTGATGGACGCGCTGCACCGGGACGGGCGCGGCTTCGCCGTCGGACCGGCGCGGGTGCCCATCGTGCCCGCGGCGATCCTGTTCGATCTGGTCAACGGCGGTGAGAAGGACTGGTCGCAGACCCCTTATCGTGCTTTGGGCGAGACCGCCTACCGCGCGGCGTCGGAGCGGTTCGCGCTCGGCTCCGTCGGGGCAGGCACCGGCGCCATCGCCGGGCGGCTGAAGGGGGGCCTCGGCTCGGCCTCGCTGGTCCTGCCCTCGGGGCATGTGGTCGGCGCGCTGGTCGCGGTCAATTCGCTCGGCAACACCACCTCGGACGGGCGGCGGTTCTGGGCCGCACCCTACGAGATCGGCGCTGAGTTCGGCGGGCTGGGCGCGGGCATGCCGCCGACGCTCGCCGACACGTTCCGCACAAAGGCGGAGGTCTTCGCACGCGGCAACACGACCATCGCCATCGTCGCGACGGATGCGATGCTCGACAAGGCGGGCTGCACCCGCATGGCGGTCGCGGCCCACGACGGCATGGCCCGCGCGATCGTACCGTCCCACACGCCGATGGATGGCGACCTGGTCTTCGCCGCGGCGACCGGCGCGCGGGAGGGGGCCGACCCGTTGACGCTGGGTCATGCCGCGGCGATCTGCCTTGCGCGCGCCATCGCACGGGGCGTTTACGCCGCATCGCCCGCCGAAGGCGACCTCGTCCCCTGCTGGAGTGCCACCGACGCTTGACGACCGGCCCGCCGCCATGCACCTGCTCCCCCCGGATCGTCCCATTGGCGGAGCCGCGATGACACGTCTCACCGAAGTCCTGACCTCCCTGTCGAGAGCACTCGCCCTGCTCGGCGGCGTGGTCCTCGTGGCGCTGGCGCTGATGACGCTGGCCTCGATCATCGGGCGGGCGGGCGTCGGCCTGGGCCTGCGGCCCGTGCGCGGGGATTTCGAACTGGTGCAGATCGGCTGCGCCATCGCGGTGTTCAGTTTCCTGCCCTGGTGCCAGATGCGGCGTGGGCACGTGACGGTCGACGTTCTGGCCGACCGCCTACCGCTCGCCGCCCGCCGCGTGCTGACGGTCGTCGGCGATCTGACCTTGGCCGGGTTCGCGGCGGTCATCGCACGGCAACTCGCCCTGGGCCTGGCCGAGAAATTCTGCGCCGACACCGCCGATCCGGTCTTCGGCTGGCTGTGGCGCTCGACCGGCATGGCCGAGGACTATTGCTGGGTCGAGGCGACCTACGAACTGGGGCTGCCGGTCTGGTGGGGCTACGCGGCGGGGCTCGCGGGGGCCGGGCTGTTCACGCTCGCCGCACTCGTCACCGCATGGGAGGCCGCGCGATGACCGGGCTGGAGGCGGCGCTGACCGGGCTCGGCGCACTGCTGGCGCTGATCGCGCTGCGCGTGCCGATCGCGGCGGCGATGGCGATCACGGGCTTCGTCGGGGTCTGGCTGCTGCGCGGCAGTCCCGCGCCCATGCTCGGCATCTTGAAGGGGCTGAGCTGGGACGTGTTTTCCTCCTACTCGCTCAGCATCGTGCCGCTGTTCCTGCTGATGGGGCAGTTCGCGTCGAAGTCGGGAATGTCCGAACGGCTGTTCACCGCCGCGGCCGACCTCGTCGGGCACCGGCGCGGTGGGATCGCGGTCGCCACGGTCGGGGCCTGCGCGGGCTTCGGCGCGGTGGCGGGGTCGTCGCTCGCCACCGCCTCCACGATGGGGCAGGTGGCGCTGCCGCAGATGCGGCGGCATGGCTATTCCGATGCGCTGGCAACCGGGGTGCTGGCGGCGGGGGGGACGCTGGGCATCCTGATCCCGCCCTCGATCATCCTCGTCATCTACGCCATCGAGACACAGCAGAACATCGAGAAGATGTTCGCCGCCGCGATCCTGCCGGGGCTGCTGGCGGTGCTGGGCTACGTGGCGGTTGTCCGGCTCTACGTCGCATGGCGCCCGGATGCGGCGCAGCGCATGGACCCGGTGCCGTGGCGGCAGCGGGTGCGAAGCCTGGTGCGGGTCTGGCCGGTGCTCGGCGTGTTCATCCTGGTCATCGGCGGAATCGCCGCGGATTGGAACTGGTTCCGGCCCGGCCGGCAGGCGCTCTTCACCCCGATCGAGGGCGCGGCGGTGGGCGCGGTCCTCACCGGGCTCTACGGTGTGGTCACGCGCGGGCTGACGCGCAGCCGCTTCATGGATTGCGTGCTGGAGGCGGCGCAGGCCACGGCGATGATCTACCTGATCCTGCTGGGCGCGCAGATGTTCAACACCTTCTTGGCCTTCACGCAGGCGCCGCGCGACCTGGCCGACTGGGTCACGGCCAGCGGCTTCGCGCCGCTCGGCGTGCTGGCGCTGATGCTGCTCGCCTACCTCGTGTTCGGCTGCGTGATGGATTCGCTCAGCATGATCCTGCTGACCATCCCGATCTTCTTCCCGATCGTGCAGGGGCTCGATTTCGGACTGGGGCCGGAGGAGACGGCGATCTGGTTCGGCATCCTGGTGCTGATCGTGGTGGAGGTCGGGCTGATCACGCCCCCGGTCGGGCTCAACCTCTTCATCATCAACGGGATCGCCAGGGACGTGCCCATCGGCCGGACCTATGCCGGGGTGGCGCCGTTCATCGCGAGCGACCTGCTCCGGGTGATCCTGCTGGTCGCGGTGCCGGGCATCTGCCTGGCGCTGGTCTGACCCGCCTTCGCAGGCGGCCGCGCACGAAAAAGGGGAACGCATCGGCGCTCCCCTTCTTCGATCAGATGATCGGACAGCCTTAGTTGGCTGCGTCCTGGATGGCCTCGCCACCCGCTTCCACGTCTTCGCCGGCACCTTCGATGGTGTTGCAGCCTGCCAGAACGGCGGCCGCGAGTGCGAGGGCGGGAACGAATTTCACGATCTTCATCATAGTCTTTCTCCTTGCTGGGTTATCGACAACTAAATCTTGCATACGCCAATGGGTTTCGGATCAGGCGGCACCGCGTCCGCCATCGACCATCGCGGCCAGGGTGGCGCCATCGGTCAGGCCCGGTTCATCCTTGTCGAGATGGAGCAATTCGGACAGGCGCACCCGCGCCCGATTGACGCGGCTCTTGACCGTACCGACCGCACATTCGCAGACGGCGGCCGCCTCTTCGTAGGACATGCCAGCGGCACCCACGAGCATCAGGCTCTCGCGCTGATCGGGCGGCAGGGTATCGAATGCGCGCCGGAAATCGCTGAGCTCCATCACGCCGTCCTGCGAGGGCTTAACGCTGAGACTGTCGGTATAGGCGCCGTCGACGTCCTCGACCTCCCACTTCTGCTTGCGCTTGGAGGAGTAGAACGTGTTGCGCAGGATCGTGAACAACCATGCCCGGAGGTTCGTGCCCTCCTTGAACTTGTCCTTGTTGGACAAGGCCTTGACGATGGTGTCCTGAACGAGGTCATCCGCGCGCGCATGTTCGCGCGTCAGGGATCTGCCGAAGGCGCGAAGATCGGGAACCAGCTCGACCACGCCTTCCTCGAAGGAAAGGTTACTCATCCGCGTCGCTTCCCTGACCGGACGATCCTTTCTGCCGAAGCTGGGCGACGAGGTTGGCAAGTTGATCGGACATGGGAGCGTTCATGCTGTCCTCGTAGACCCGCTTGAGATTCGCTTCGATGCGCCGTTCACTTTCCAAGACCTTCGTGTCCTTTCGTGCACTCATGTAAAAGCTGTCCTTGCTCGGCCCGCCGCCCATGGGCGGGATGTTATGGTGTTGACCGGCATTGGCACGGCTCTACAGTCTCGGAACGACGAGTTAGGGCGGATCGTTCCAAAGAAAACGTCCGAATGGATAACATTTTACCGGGGCATTGAATGAGCATGCACGACCGTATCGGGGACATACTGCCGGAATTGCGGCGATTTGCGCGGGCGCTGTGTGGCTCTCAGCACGCAGGCGATGCCTATGCGGCCGCCACGCTGGAGGCCATCCTGGCCGATCCCACGCTGGTCGATGACGGGGCGAGCGATCCCAAGCGCGCGCTGTTCGAGGTTTTCGGCGGCATCTGGCGCTCGACCGGCGCACGGGTCGATTTCGACCCCGACGACATCGACCCGCGCGAGGCGGTGATGCAGGGCCGCCTTTCGCCGCTGTCGAGCCGCGCGCGCGAGGCGCTTCTGCTGCGCCTGCTGGAGGATTTCGGCCTCGGCGACATCGCACGGATCATGCGCATCTCGACCGACGAGGCACAGGAACTGGTCGAGATCGGCATGGGCGAGGTCGAGAGCGACACGCGCAGTCGCGTCCTGATCATCGAGGACGAGCCGCTGATCGCGATGGATCTCAGCAACATCGTCGAGGGGCTGGGCCATGACGTGATCGCGGTCGCGCGCACCCATACCGAGGCCGTCGCGGCGGTCGAGGGGCTGTCGCCCGACCTGATCCTCGCCGATGTGCGCCTCGCCGACGGGTCCAGCGGCATCGAGGCGGTGGACGAGATCCTGGAGGTGTCGGGCGACGACCTTCCGGTGATCTTCATCACCGCCTTCCCGCAGCGCCTTCTGACGGGCGAGCGCAAGGAGCCCGCCTTCATCATCACCAAGCCGTTCGAAGAGCGGAAGCTGCGCGTGCTGATCGACCAGGCGCTGTTCTTCCGCATGCTGCCCGACCACGCATGACCTAGGCCTCCTGTCGGCGGAATTTCGCCGACAGGAGGCCCTCGCCACGCCCTGCGGTCCGTCACGTTGACGTCCCGTAAGATGTGAACCGTCAGACACTTGCGGCCTGCCCCATCCTGTGACGTTACTGGAGCCGGGACAGATGACGGAGCGATCGGCGTGAACCGGATTTTCTTGCTACTGGCAGGGATTGGCCTGCTGGCTGCCTGCGGGCGCGACGATTTGGGCTTCGACGTGCCGCCGCCCTCCGACAGCGTCGACTACGACGTCACGATCACCGGCGCCCCGACCGAGGATGTCGAGGAGCTGGCGGAGGAAACCCTCGCGCTCTACCGACGGCAGGAGGATGGGGCGGCCTCGCCCGCCTTCCTGCGCCGCCGGGCCGACAACGACATCGACACGATGCAGTCCATCCTGCAATCCGAAGGCTACTACCAGGCCGAGGTGACGCGCGACGTCACCGGCGAGGGGGAGACCCTGGCCGTCGAGATGGCGATCGAACCCGGCCCCGCCTTCACGCTGACCCGCCACGAATTCGACCTGACCGGCCCGACCGCGCCCGCGGGCTTCCCCGGACCGGCGGAGCTCGGCAGCCCGATCGGCGAGCGCGCGCAGGCCATCCGCATCCTCGAGGCCGAGGACGCCGCCGTCGCCTGGCTGCGCAATGCGGGCTACGCCTATGCCGAGTTCGTCGAGCGCGACGCCGTCGCAGACCCGGCCACCGCCACGCTGACCGTCACGACGACGATCGACGAGGGGCGGCCCCACACATTCGGGCCGGTCAGCTATGTCGGGCTGACGGCGGTGGAGCGCGAATATCTCGACACCTACATCCCTTGGGTGCCGGGCCAGACCTACGACGCGCTGACCTTGCGCGAGTTCCAGCAGGACCTCGTGCGTACCGAGCTGTTCAACACCGTGACCGCCGAACCACCGGAGGAGGAGCCGGGCACCACCGCTCTGCCGATCACCGTGACGGTGGACGAGCGCAAGGAGCGGACGATCTCCGCCGGTCTGCGCTACGACACCGAGGCCGGCCTTGGCCTGACCGCGTCGCTGGAGCATCGCAACCTGCTCGGCCGCAACGAGAACGCCCTGTTCGACGTGAAGCTGGGACTGGAGGAGAGCGCCGTCGGCCTCAGCTTCCGCGTCCCGCAGTTCCGCCGCGACGGGCAGACCGCGACCTTCCAGACCCGGCTGACCCAGACGGACGAGGACGCCTTCGAAGGCACGACCTTCACCATCGGCGGCGGGCTGGAGCGGGAGCTGACCGACGAATGGCGCGGCGGCGTCTCGGCGGTCTACGAGCTGTCGGATGTCGAGGAGAACGGCGTGCCCACCGACATCTCGATCGTCGGCCTGCCCACCTTCGTCGCCTACGACAATACCGATGACCTGCTCGATCCGCGTTCGGGACGGCGGGCGCGGCTGGTGGTCTCGCCCTTCGCCGGAACGGTGAACGACGACTCCGTCACCTTCCTGCGACTCGACGGACGGGCCTCCTTCTACCTGCCGATCGACGAGGAGCGCGAATTCGTGCTGGCCACGCGCGGTCGGGTCGGCTCGATCCTCGCGGAGGACGTGTTCGACGTGCCCGTCACGCGGCGCCTGTTCTCGGGCGGCGGCGGCTCGGTGCGCGGCTTCGCCAACCGCTCCCTGGGGCCGGAGGATGCCAGCGGCGACGCACGCGGCGGATTGTCCGTCTTCGAGATCGGGACCGAGCTGCGCTATCCGATCCGGGGCAATATCGGCGGCGTCGCCTTCGTGGAGGCGGGCCAGGTCTCCGACAGCGTGACGCCGGAATTCGACGACCTGCGCCTCTCCTTCGGGGCGGGCGTGCGGTATTACTCCCCCATCGGACCGGTCCGCGCCGACCTTGCCTTCCCGGTCGATCCCGACGACAACGAGGACGTGTTCCAGTTCTACCTCGCCATCGGGCAGGCGTTCTGATGCGCGCGCTCCTCCTCTCCCTCGCGCTGATCCTGTGCGCGGCCCCGGCCGTCGCGCAGACCTCGATCTTCGACCTCGACAACCGGCTGGTGCAGTTCGCGCTGCGCCAGATCTCGTCGCCTGGCAGTTTCGAGATCACCGCCGATCTGGTGGAGGATGCCGAGGGCGCGACGCGCCTCAACGGGGTGAAGGTCTCGGACGGCACCGGCATCTGGCTGACCATCGACCAGCTGGTGGTGGACTGGAATTCCAGCGCGATCCTGCGCGGGCAGCTCGACCTCGACCGCGTGATCGTGCGCGGGCTCGACATGACGCGCGCACCGTCCCCGAACGCCGAGGCCCCGACCGTAGACGTGGAGCAGACGCAGGGCACCCCCTCCCCCTTCGACTGGCCGCGCGCACCGATCCCGGTGATCGTCGACCAGATGACGCTGGAGGATATCCGCATCGGCCCCGATGTGCTGGGCCAGTCGCTGACCTTCGACGGCACCGGCTCCGCCCGCGACCAGGGCGACGAGCAGCGGATCGAGCTGAACATCACCCGCTCCGACGATATCGACGGGGAGATCGCCTTCACCTACCTTCGCGACTTCGCCGAGCGGACGCTGGGGATCGAGCTGGAGGCGCAGGAGGAGGCGGGCGGCATCGTCGCGCTTCTCGCAGGCTTCCCCGAGGACAGCGCCAGCCGCGTCAGCCTGTCGGGCAGCGGCCCGCGCGACGACTGGCAACTGACCTTCGACGCCGAGACCGACGACGTGTTCGAGGCCGAGGGCGAGGCGACCGTCTCCTATGTCGAGCCGCTGTCGGTGCAGGCCGATTTCGTTCTGGTGCCGGGACCGGAGATGAGCCCGACCGTCCGCGCCGTGACCGGCGAGCGCGCGCAGCTGGTCGTCGACATCGAACAGGGCGCCGACCGCGTGGTGCGGATCAACGATCTCGATCTGGAAAGCCCGGCGCTGCAACTGGACGGCACCGGCACCTTCGACCTCGACACGCAGACCAGCGACCTGCGCATCATCCTCGACGGGCGGGAGGAACTGGCCGGTCTGATCGACGGCGTGATCTTCGACGGCTTCACCTTCGAGGGCGAGGTGACGGGCCCGCCCACCGATCTGACCGCCGTGGGCCAGGCGAGCGTGCGGCAGTTCCGCTCCGCCCTCGTGGATGCGGAGCGGGTGGCGCTCGACCTCAACGTCCGCCGCATCGACGAGCGGCTGCGCGTCACCGCCAACGGCACCGGCACCGGCCTGCGCCTCGACCAGCTGGACGAGGACACAGTAGGCGAGGCACGCCTGCGGCTCGACCTGACGCAGGAAGGCGAGCAGGTAGAGCTGACGACGCTGCGCCTCGACAGCCCGCTCCTGACCCTTTCGGCGGAGGGGACGACCGACACGACGTTCCAGAATGCCGACCTGTCGCTCGACTTCGCCGCCGACAGCATCCGCCGCATCGCCGCCGCCTACGGGCAGGAGGCCAGCGGCGAGGTCAGCCTGATCGGCCGCGTGCAGCGGGTAGAAGGCGTGCTCGATGGGCGGCTCTCGGGCCGCGTCAACGGGTTCGAGACCGATGCCGCGGACGTGGAACGGCTGGACCTGGTGGTCGAGATCGGCCAGCAAGGCGAGGAAATCGGACTGACGCTGGACAGCGAGGCGCAGGGCCTGCGTCTCGACCGGCTCGGCCCGGACCTTCTGGGCGAGGCCCGCATCGACGCCCGCGTCGTGCTGGGGCCGGAGGCGGTCCGGGTCGAGAGCCTGACACTCGACAGCCAGCCTCTCAGCATTACCGCCACCGCGACGCAGGAACGGGAAACCGGCCTCGTCACCTTCGACGCGCGGGTGCAGTCCACCGATGCCGAACCGCTGGCGGCCGCCTACGATATCGACCTCTCAGGGCGGCTCGACATGCAGGCCGAGGGCACGTTCTCGAACGGGGTGGTGAACGCCACCACGACCACCCGCCTGATCGAGCCGCGCTACGCCGACATCGCCTCGGCGGAACGCATCGACCTCGACGCCAACGTGATCGGCGGCGGCGAGGACGGCTACACCGTCCGCGCGACCCTCGCAGGGGTAGAACCGACGGTCGGCCCGCTCGGCCCCGAGGCGCTGGGTCAGTTGCAAGTCGAGACCGAGGCGAGCTTCATCGACGGCACCGCCCGCGTCGCGAATTTCGAGCTGACCTCGCGCGCGGCCAACGCCACCGCCAGCGGCCAGATCGAACTGGAGAGCGGCGACGCGCTCGGCCAGGCGGAACTCGACATCCGCCGCCTCGAAATCCTCGCCGCGGTGTTCGACCTGCCCCTCGAAGGACGGCTCTTGCTGGAAGCCGAGGGCAGCCGCACGGATGGAGAGATCGACGCCACGATCGAGGCACTGGCCCGCGACTTCGCCTATGGCGAGATCGCGCAAGCCGGCACCGCCCGCATCCGCGCCACCGCGCGCGGCGAGATGGACGATCTGGTCCTGGCCACCGTGGCGGAGATCGAGCAGCCGCGCATCGACCGGCTGACCGCCGATGTGCTGGGCACGGTCCGGCTCGACGCGACGGCCCGGCTGGAAGACGGACAGCTCGCCAGCGCCCAGGCCGAACTCGACTCCGACGCGCTCAATCTGACCGTCGAGCCCTCGCCCGACGGCTCCCGCCTCGACTACACCGCGCGGGTGGTGGAGCTGAGCCGCCTTGCGCGGGTCTACGACGTGGACGCGGGCGGGCGACTGGCCGCGAACGGGGTCGTGACCCTCGGCGCGACACCGGCCCTGGACGGGACCCTCGTCCTCGACGAGGCCCGCTTCGGCGGCAATCGGCTCGGCGACCTCGTGCTCGACCACGACGTGACGCTGGGCGACACGATCCGCGGCGATCTCGCGCTGCGCGGGCGCAATGGCCTGCTCGCCAATACCGATGCCAGCCTCGACCTCGCCTTCGCCGACAACGTCCTGAACGTCACCGACCTGAACGGCGCTGTGCTGGGCCAGCAGCTGACCGGACGCGCCCGCGTGGACCTCGGCACCCTGCTGACGGACGCCGTGCTCGACGTCTCCCGCCTCGACCTTGGCCAGCTTCCGGTCGCGGACCTTCAGGGCACGGGCTCGGGCCGGGTGGTGCTGACCCCGCAAGGCGGCACGCAATCGGTCGAGGCGGATCTGACGCTGAACGACGCCGTGCTGGGCGGCATCCCGATGGCGACCGCCTCGGTCGACGCGCGGATCACCAACGCGCTCTCCCCCGACCCTGGCATCGACGCACAGGTGCGCGGCGGCGGGCTCGCGCTCGGCGGGGCCGACATCACGACGCTGAGGCTCGACGCCAACGGTCGCCTCTCGGCACTGGAGGTCCGCGCCGACGCGGATGGAACCACGCAAGGCCAGCCGATCTCCTTCACCACTGCCGCCACGGTGAACGCCGCGGGCGGGCAGACCTCGATCCGCGTGCGCGACCTCAGCGCAGATTACGGCAACGCGCAGATCGCGCTGGGCGGCCCGCTCGACGTGCGGCTCGTCGATGGCGGCGTACAGACGGACGGCCTGATCCTCCTGCTGCCCGGCGAGGGTCGCGTAACGGGCGATGTCGATCTGATCGGCGGCGGGCTCGTCGGCAACCTCCAGGTCCAGACGCTCGATCTCGCCGTCCTGGCCGACGAGATCGACATTCCCGTCTTGGCCGGTCTGCTGACCGCCGATCTGACCTTCGACACGCGCCCTTCGCGCGCCACCGCCTCGCTCGACGCGACGCTGCGCGATTTCGTCGGGTCCGACGTGCTGGAGGAAGGGCTGACCGTGGACGCCGTGCTCGACGCCGACTGGAACGGCCGCACGGTCGAGGCGACGGCCCGCATCGATGGCGGCTTCGGCGAGCCGTTCGACATCGTCGCCTCCATCCCCGTCGCGCTGCAGGGCGGCCCGGTGCCGCAACCACTGATGAACGCCCCGATGAGCGCCACCGTCCGCTGGGCGGGCGAGGTGCGCCCGCTCTGGGCCTTCGTGCCCGCGCCGGGCCAGATCCTGTCGGGCCTCGCCACGATCGACCTCGACATCGGCGGCACGCTGGCCGAACCGCAGGTCGGCGGCAACGTCTCGCTGTCGGACGGGCGCTACGAGAATCTCGACGTGGGCACCATCCTCACCGAGGTGACGGTCATCTCCGACATCGACCCGTCGGGCAACCTCGCGCTCGATTTGCAGGCCAGCGACGGGGCGGACGGGTTCCTCTTCGGCCGGGTCGAGCTGGTGACCGGCAACGGCCCCCTGCTGATCGACGCGGAGGTCACGGCCGAGGAAGCGGTCCTGCTGCGCCGCGACGACCTGGTGGCGCAGATCTCGGGCACCGTCACCGCCGACGGTCCCCTGACGGCCCTCGCCGTCGCGGGCGATCTCAACATCGACCGGGCCGAGTTCCGCCTGATCAACGCCAACCCGCCCGAGATTCCGACCCTGGGCGACGTGCGCATCCTGGGCGAACCGGTCGAGGAGCGGGAGCCGTCGGCCCCCACCTCCATCACGCTCGACATCGACGTGCGCGCGGCCAATGGCCTGTTCGTGCGCGGCCGCGGGCTCGAATCCGAATGGCGCCTCGCGCTCGACATCCGCGGCACCGCCGCCGACCCGCGCATCACCGGTCAGATCGAGCGGCTGCGCGGCACGTTCACACTGATCGGGCGCAATTTCGACCTCGCACAAGGCGAGATCACCTTCGACGGCGGGCAGCGGATCGACCCGCGCCTCAACATCGTGCTCAGCCGGACAGAGGACGACCTGACCGGCCAGATCATCATCTCCGGCTTCGCCTCCGACCCGCAGATCGATTTCGCCTCGCAACCCGCCCTGCCCGAGGAGGAGGTCCTGCCACAGCTCCTCTTCGGCCAGTCGCAGCAGAGCCTGAGTGCCGGGCAGGCGCTGCAGCTCGCCTCGGGCATCGCGACGCTGGCCTCGGGCAATACCGGACCGTTCGATCTGGCGCGCAACGCGCTGGGCGTGGACGTGCTGCAGATCGACGCGGGCCAAGGCGGCGAGGGATCGTCGCTCACGGTCGGCAAGACGCTGGGCGAAGGCGTGTTCGTCGGCGCGGAAACGGCGCTCGACGGCTCGGGCGAAAACGTCTTCGTTATCGAGCTCGACGTGATCCGCAACGTGGTGATCGACGCCCGGATCGGCGCGGGGGGCGAGGCGTCCTCCTCGGTCGGGATTACTTACAGCCGGGATTTTTAGAGAACGCTGACGCGCTTGGCCTAGCGCGGAATCAAGGCCACAGGCCGCCGCGCATCGCCGGGCCGCCCCCCGGCACGGCGATTTGGCTGATCAAAGCGAGTAGCGGGTAGGTCGGACGGATTTTGCAGGCATAAAGTGCCCAGCTCGGATCGTGGATCGCCGCACCGCGGCCCGACGCTACGCGGCTCGTCCGCACTCCCCTAACGCTGCCGCGCGCCCCCGAATCGAACGGGCGCCACCCGCCGCTCCCACTGCGCCTCCGACGCAAACCGGTACTCCGCCGCCGGGCGCCCCCCCCGCCGCGCGGTCTGCGCGCCCGTCGCCTCGATCAGCCCCGATTGCACGATCATCCGGCGGAAGTTCTGCTTGTGCAAAAGCTGTCCCGACACGGCCTCGGCCACCGATTGGAGCTCGAACAGGGTGAAGGTCTCGCGCATCAGCTCGAACAGCACGGGCCGGTATTTCAACTTCGCCCGCAGCCGTCCGATCCCGGTGGCGAGGATGCGCCGATGATCCCGCGGCATCTCCCGTCCCGCCTGCGGCAGGTCATGCGGCAGATCGCCCGCGCGGTCATGGAAATGCTCGGGCACCAGCCGCGCCTCGTAGAGCAGTTCGTAGCGTTCCAGCACCAGCTCGTCGCGCCACGGATGCTCCCCCAACCCGAAGGACAGCGCCACTCGGTCGCGCCGCGCGGGCGTGTCGGCCCAGGCCTCCAGCCGCGGGATCAACACCTCCGCGAGCACGGGCGGCATGCCGCCGCGCCTGTCTTCCCAAGGGAAGAACTGCGACCAGGGCCGCCAGTCCTGCCCCTCCAGCCGCTCGCGCCCCGGCACGAGGGCGAGATAGCCGATCGCCACCCTGTGCGGCCCCGCCGCGGCCGTCGGCCGATCGCCGAAGGTGTAGAGCTGCTCGACATGCGCGAGCGTGTGGCCGGTATCGCTCTCCACCCAGTGCCGCAGCGACATCTCCAGCGTCCGGTGCCGGTCGGGATCGAAGGCGCGGGTCGGCAGCTCGGGCCCCGGCAGGGTCAGCACATGCGGCTCGGCCCGGCCCTCGGCCTCGATGATCCCGACCAGCACGGCAGAGAGGCCGACCTCGATCATGCCGCCGCCATGTGGGCGTCGAACCGCGCAAGGAAATCCGTCTTCACCTCGCGGGGCGGGCGCGGCGCGATGCGGATGTCCCGTGCTCCCGCATGACGCGGCGCGCCGAACAGCCGGTTCGCCTCGGCGGCGGTGAACCCCGCGATCTGCGTGGCCTCCGCCCAGGCGGAGATCCGGTCCGCCCGCTTGATCTGCTTCTTGACGCTGGCGGGCAGCGCTTCGGGCAGCCCGAAGCGGCGGTGGATCGCCCCGGTCAGCCGCACGTCCATCGCCTTGTAATCCGGCCCCACCGCCGCCTTCACCGGAGAGATCATGTCCCCGATCACGTATTCCGGCGCATCATGCAGCAGCGCGGCCAGCCGCCAGCGCACGGGCGCCTTGGGGTTCAGCTCGGCATAGAGGTCGTCGACCAGCAGCGAATGCTCGGCCACCGAATAGGGCCAGTCGCCCTCGGTCTGCCCGTTCCACCGTGCGACGAAGCTCAACCCATGCGCAATGTCCTCGATCTCGACGTCGAGCGGCGACGGATCGAGAAGGTCGAGCCTGCGCCCCGACAGCATCCGTTGCCATGCCCGATCGCCCATCGCCCGCTTCCCTGTCGCATTGTTCCGCTCGTTCGACGGTGCTACATGCCCGCCAAGCCGTCAGATAGAGGAGCCGTGGATCATGGCCAAGGACTACGTCGTCAAGGATATCGACCTCGCCGATTACGGGCGCAAGGAACTGGACATCGCCGAGACCGAGATGCCCGGCCTGATGGCCCTGCGCGAGGAATACGGGGCATCCAAGCCGCTGTCGGGCGCGCGCATCGTCGGCTCGCTGCACATGACCATCCAGACCGCCGTGCTGATCGAGACGCTGGTGGAGCTCGGCGCGGACGTGCGCTGGGCCTCGTGCAACATCTTCTCCACGCAGGATCACGCCGCCGCGGCCATCGCGGCGGGCGGCACGCCGGTCTTCGCCGTGAAGGGTCAGAGCCTGGAGGAGCACTGGGACTATCTCGACGCCTCCTTCCAGTTCGCGGACGGCCCCAACATGATCCTCGACGATGGCGGCGACGCCACGCTCTACGTCCTGCTCGGCGCACGGGCCGAGGCGGGCGAGGATCTGGGCGTGCCCGGATCCGAGGAGGAAGAGGTCATCCACGCGCAGATCAAGAAGCGCATGGAGCAGTCGCCCGGCTGGTTCACCAAGGTCCGCGACCAGATCAAGGGCGTGTCGGAGGAGACGACGACCGGCGTCCACCGCCTCTACGATCTGGTGAAGAAGGGCGAGCTGCCCTTCCCCGCGATCAACGTGAACGACAGCGTCACCAAGTCGAAATTCGACAACAAGTACGGCTGCAAGGAATCGCTGGTGGACGGCATCCGCCGCGCCACCGACACGATGATGGCGGGCAAGGTGGCCGTGGTCATGGGCTATGGCGACGTGGGCAAGGGCTCCGCCGCCTCGCTTCGCGGCGCGGGGGCCCGCGTGAAGGTCACGGAGGTCGATCCGATCTGCGCGCTTCAGGCCGCGATGGACGGGTTCGAAGTCGTGCTGCTGGAGGATGCGGTGAAGACCGCCGACATCTTCATCACCACCACCGGCAACAAGGACGTCATCCGGCTCGAGCACATGCGCGAGATGAAGGACATGGCGATCGTCGGCAATATCGGCCACTTCGACAACGAGATCCAGGTCGCCGCCCTGCGCAACCACAAGTGGACGAAGATCAAGGACCAGGTGGACATGATCGAGATGCCCTCGGGCAGCCGCATCATCCTGCTCTCCGAAGGGCGCCTGCTGAACCTCGGCAACGCCACCGGCCACCCGAGCTTCGTGATGAGCGCGTCCTTCACCAACCAGGTCCTCGCCCAGATCGAGCTGTGGACCCGTGGCGACGACTACGAGAACAAGGTCTATATCCTGCCCAAGCACCTCGACGAGAAAGTCGCCCGCCTGCACCTCGACCGCATCGGCGTGAAGCTCTCGACGCTGAGCGAGGACCAGGCGAGCTATATCGGCGTGACGCCGGAGGGCCCGTTCAAGCCGGAGCATTACCGGTACTGACTGGCCACTGACGGTGTGAAAGAGGCCCTGCCGAAAGGCGGGGCCTTTCTCATACGAAGCCGCGCGCTAGCCGGACCGCCGGGCGGGTCACGCCGAAGGCGTGCCTTTGGCCCGACCGATCGCACGGCGGCCTACCGGCCTTGATTCCGCACGTTGGGCTCGACAATTATTCTCGACCGAGCGATCGAAGCATCTGCCGAACCGGACGTGACCACCATGCCAGACACCTCTGCGACCGTTTTCGTCAGGCCTGCCGTGTACTGGAAGTTGGTATGGCTTGCCGGTTTCGTCTTAATAGGATTTCTGAGTCTGACGTACGAACCGTCAGAGATACCGCGCACAGCCAAAGAGTTCGTCGCGGACCTTATTATACCATTCGTACCGTGGGTCGCAGCATTGACTGCCCTGATCCTCGCCTACGAGTTGATCGTCCACCGCTCATCTCGCATCTACCTGTCCCGGACCGGCATTACGGTCCAGCGCTATTGCGAGGACGAAATCCCGTGGAGCCGCATCGAGACGATCTGTCTGCACCGAAGCGGGACTTATCTGGCTACACATTACCAGCTGTTTCTCAGTCTCGATGCAGGAAGCGCCAAATTGCTGAAGACCGCTCGGTGGCAAATCCGACGAGTGAGAGCAACGGACAAAGGATTCATCCTCATAAAGCCGCTCGATGTCGATATGCCGTTCCTCCGATTTGCGGAAATCCTGCGCGCCTACGCCGAACGCCATCGGCCTGAAGCACTTCACGAGGCCCAGTTCTTTGCAATCGACGTCATCGGTCGCCCACGCCCACCCAAACCACATACCTCGCGCCGCGCCCTCTCCCCGTTTTCACCGGGACCTCGCAAATAGCGAAGCCCCCCATCCAGCCGCGGTTGGAGAACGCCGATAGCGCACCCGCGCGCGTTCGAGCCCCGTCGGCTCACATCAACGAGGTGTCGCGCCGCATCTCCTCGGGCGGAACGTTCGTGAATTCCGCCGCACTTGCGGCGAGAACCTCCCAGACCTCCCTTTCGGACCAGCTCGCCCCCGACGCGACGAGGCGACCGAAATTTGCCTCCACGGCTTTCGCGATGAGAGCGGCCAAGCTCGACGGCCCGTCCCAGACCTCGGGATCGATGCGCAGGGCGAAACGCCAGAGGAGGATGCCCAGCCCCGTCGAGGCCACCGCAACGACAGCTGCCGTCAAGCCATCGAAACACACTGGCCCAACAATCCAGGCGACCAGTGGCAAGAGAGCCGTCAGCGTTGCCCACAAACTCGGCTTCGTCAGAAAGGGCAGCGACAGTCCGGTCCGATCTTCCAGGCGACGTCTCAGCTTCTTGGCACTGTACGATCCGGCATCGAGGTTCAGGACATCGCCGTCAGACGAGATCGAGGCATCCGCCAGCCGGCTCTTCACCATCTGAGCCTTGTCGCCCCTGCCCGACGGGGGCAGATGTCGGCAGATCGGATCGTAGAGATCGCCGAGCGTGAAGGCCGACGCGAGGTCCTTCTCTGAAAAGCGGATGTTCAATCGCTTTTCCAACAGTTCGATGAGATCGACGTCCTCATCGGGGTCAATGTGCAGATTTCCGGATGGAAGGTCCTTACCGCCCATCGCTCCGCCCCACCCAAACCACATGCCGCGCGCCGCGCCCTCTCCCGGCCCGCACAGGGACCTCGCGCACGGTGAAGCCCGCCCGCTCCATACGGCCTGCGAAGCCGCGCGCCGGGTGGGCCGACCAGACCGTCAGCACGCCGCCGGGCCTCAGCGCCCGACGCGCAGCCCGCAGCCCCGCATCTGAATAAAGCCCGTCATTGCCGGGCCGGGTCAGCCCGTCCGGCCCGTTGTCCACGTCGAGCAGGATCGCGTCCCAGCCGCCGCGCGCGATGAGTTCGGCCACGTCCGCCACCGCGATCTCAACGCCGGTCAGGCTGTCGCCGAACACCTCCGCCATCTCGGCCCGCGCCCAGCCCACCAGCTCCGGCACGATCTCGGCCACGGTGATGCGCGCGCCGGGCCGCGCCGCCTGCATCGCGCGCAGGGTGAAGCCCATGCCCAGGCCCCCGATCAGCACGCGGGGTGCCTCGCCCAGATGCTCCGCCGCAAGCGTCGCCAGCGCCTCCTCCGACCCCGAGAGGCGGGAGTTCATCAGCTCGTTCCCGCCGGTCAGCCGGATCGAATATTCCGATCCGCGCCGCATGAGCCGCAGCCGGTCGCCCTCGGGCGTCCCGGCCTCGGCCAGCGGCTCCCAGGGCAGCATCAGGCGGCCTCGGCCGTGGTCAGCTCCCGCATCGCCTGCGCCGCGATCTCGAAGGAGCGCACCCGCGCCGCCGGATCGTGGATCATGCCGGTCAGGATTACCTCGTCGGGGCGGTGGCGGGCGATGATCGCGCCGAGCCGGTCGCGCACGCCCGCCCGGTCCCCGACGGCGGAGACCGACAGCGCCTGCTCCACTCCCGCCAGCACGGGCGCGGGGATATGCGCCTCGACATCGTCCACCGGACGCGGCAGCTTGCCCGGATTGCCGCTGCGCAGCCGCGCGAAGGCCAGCATCTGCGAGGATCGCAGCACCCGCGCCTCCGCCTCCGTCTCCGCCGCGCAGACACCGATGGCCATCATCGCGTGCGGCTTTTCCAGATGCTCCGACGGGCGGAACTGCGCGCGGTAGATCTCCAGCGCCTCGTCCAGCGCCGCCGGAGCGAAATGCGAGGCGAAGGCATAGGGCAGCCCCAGCGCCGCCGCCAGCTGCGCGCCGTAGAGGCTGGAGCCGAGGATCCAGACCGGCACGCCCGACCCCTCGCCCGGAATCGCCCGAACCCTTGCCGCCGGGTCCGCCGGGCCGAGATAGGCGATCAGCTCCCGCACATCGTCCACGAAACCGTCCTCCGGCGCCATGTGCCGCCGCAGCGCGCGCGCCGTCGCCATATCCGTCCCCGGCGCGCGGCCCAGCCCCAGATCGATGCGCCCCGGATGCAGCGCGGCGAGCGTCCCGAACTGCTCCGCCACCACCAGCGGCGCGTGGTTGGGAAGCATCATGCCCCCCGCCCCGACCCGGATGGTCGAGGTCGCGGCGGCCACCGTCCCGATCACCAGCGGCGTCGCCGCACTCGCGATGCCGGGCATGTTGTGATGCTCCGCCAGCCAGAACCGCTTGTAGCCAGCCGCTTCCGCCGCCTGGGCAAGCGTCACGCTCGCCTTCAGCGCATCGGCGACATCCGAGCCTTCGGGCACGGGCGAAAGGTCGAGAAGCGAGTAATCCATGGGCTGGCCCTCCGTTCGGATCAGGCCCCTTCAGATAGGGACGCGGACCTGCGCCATCAACGCGCCCCCTCCCGCGCCAACAGATCGGCGAGACCCGCGCGGTAGTCCGGGAACTTCAGCACCACGCCCAGCTCGTCCTTGATCCGGTCGTTCCGCACCTTCTTGCTTTCGGCGTAGAAGCTGCGGGCCATCGGCGTCATCTCCGCCTCCTCGAAGGGGATGGCAGGCGGCACGGGCAGGCCCAGCAGCTCGGCCGCATGGGCGATCACGTCCTGCGGCGGGGCCGGGTCGTCGTCGCAGACGTTGTAGACCGCGCCGGGATCGGGCCGCGCGATGCTCGCCGCCAGAACCTGCGCGATGTCGTCCACGTGGATGCGGGAAAAGACCTGTCCGTCCTTCACGATCCGCCGCGCCGTGCCCTCGCGCACCTTGGCGAACGGTCCGCGACCGGGGCCGTAGATCCCGGCGAGCCGGAAGATATGCAGCGGAAGCCCCAGCGCCCGCCACGCTGCCTCCGCCGCCACCCGCGCCTGTCCCCGCTTCGTCGAGGGCCTGAGCTCCGCGCCTTCGTCCACCCAATCGCCACCCCGGTCGCCATAGACCCCGGTGGTCGAGAGGTAGCCCACCCACTCCGCCGGGGCGCGCGCCAGCACGTCCGCATAGGCGTCGAGCACCGGATCGCCGTCGTTCGGGGCGACCGAGCTCAGGAGATGCGTCGCCCCGAGAATCAGTGGCGCGAGGTCGGTGCCCGGCCAGACCACCGCCTCGATACGATCGGCGCGCAGGGCCTCCGCCTTCTCCTCCGAGCGCGTGGTGCCGATGACGCGGAACCCGTCGAGCAGCGGGACGAGCGCGCGGGCGGAGAAGCCGTGGCCTATGGAGAGGAGGGTTTTCATAGTGTGCGATAGCAACCGGATGACGCGCCCGGCCCGAGGGAGGGCGCGGAACGCGCCCGCCCTGGGGGGCGGGTCGGTCGCGTGCGGAATGCCCTGCATTCCGCATAGCCACAAAGAAACAACTGGTTCGCTCTATCCCGCATCTAGATCCCGCAACCTCTCCACCGCCCAGCGCGCCGCATCGGCCACCGCCGCGTCCGCATCCTCCACCAGCGCCTGCGCCGAGGCCAGCAGCTCCGCCCGCCCCGAATTGCCGATGGCGTAGAGCACGTTGCGCACGAAGCGGTCGCGCCCGATCCGCTTGATGGGCGAGCCTGCGAACACCTCCCGGAACCCCGCATCGTCCAGCGTCGCCAGATCGTCGAGCCGCGGCGCCGCCAGTTCCACCCGCGCCCAGTAGCCCGCCGTCCGCGCCTCCTGCGCGAACTTGTTCCACGGGCAGACGGCGAGGCAATCGTCGCAGCCATAGATCCGGTTGCCCATCTTCGCGCGCAGCTCCTCCTCCACCGGGCCGCGATGCTCGATCGTGAGGTACGAGATGCAGCGCCGCGCATCGAGCTGGAAAGGTGCCGGAAACGCATCCGTCGGGCAGATGTCGAGGCAGGCCGTGCAGGACCCGCAGCGCTCCACCCCCGGCGCATCGACCGGCAGCTCCAGCGTGGTGAAGATCGCGCCGAGGAAGAACCAGTTGCCCAGGTCGCGGCTCAACAGGTTGGTGTGCTTGCCCTGCCAGCCCAGCCCCGCCGCCTGCGCCAGCGGCTTTTCCATCACCGGGGCGGTATCGACGAAGACCTTGATCTCGCAGCCCGTGGCATCGACCAGCCAGCGGCCCAGCCGCTTCAGCCGTTTCTTGACCAGATCGTGATAGTCCCGGTTCCGCGCATAGACGCTGATCGCCCCGATCTCGGGCTGGTCCAGCAGGTCGAGCGGGTCGCCATCGGGCGTGTAGGGCTCGGCCAGCATCAGGATGGAACGCGCCTCGGGCCACAGCTCCGCGGGGTTCGAGCGCCAGGGCGCGCGTTCGGCCATCCATTCCATCTGCCCGTGCATCCCCGCGCCCAGAAACGTGTCGAGCCGCGTCGGCGCCTCGGGGATCGCATCGGGACGGCACACCCCCATCGCGGCGAAGCCGACGGCCTCCGCCTCGGCCCGGATGCGGGCCACCTCCATCAGAAATCCAGATCGGCGTAATGGATGGGCGGCGGCATCCCCGGCACGGCGTCGTGCAGCACGGTGCGGAAGGCGGGCCGCGACTTGATGCGCGCATACCAGCTCTTCACGTTCTCCGATCGCTCCCAATCCACGTCCTCGACATAGTCGAGGCAGCTCAGATGCGCGGCGGCCGCGAAATCCGCGATGGTCAGCTCGTCCCCCGCCAGCCAGCGCCGCTGATCGGTCAGCCAGTCGAGATAGTCGAGGTGATACTTGATGTTGCTCACCCCCTCGCGGATGCGCCCGCTCTCGGGATAGCCGGTCTTCTTGAGCTTCTTGAACACGCGTTCGTAGAGCAGGTTGACCGTCACCTCATGGTGGAACTTGTCGTCGAACCAATGCGCCAGCCGCCGGGCCTCGGCCCGTTCCGCCGGCCCTCGCGGCAGCAAAGCGGGATCGGGCACCGTCTCTTCGAGATATTCGCAGATCGCGCTCGAATCGCTCAGCGTCAGGCCGTCGATCTGCAAGACAGGTACGCGCGCCGCGGGGTTGAGCAGCAGGAACTCCATGCGCTTTTCCCACGGCTTCTCCTCCACCAGCTCGACCTCGATTCGCTTTTCCGCGAGGACCAGACGGACCTTGCGGGAAAACGGGGACAGCGGCAGGTGATGCAGGCGACGCATGGGGAACTCCGAAAACAGGCTGTTCCCAGATATGCCCGCGCCGGGGGGGCGTCATCAACCGGGGAAAGTGTTTCGTCTCGATCTATTGCGCGGAATCAAGGGCGAAGCCCGCCGCGCATCGCCGGGCCGCCCCCCGGCACGGCGATATGGCTAATGGAGGCGCGAGGCGGATAGTTCGTGCGGACTTGGCTGGCATAAAGTGCTCTGATCCGACGCCGGATCGCCGCACCGCGGCCCGACGCTGCGCGGCTACTGCTCCTTCACGCCCCGGCCCCCGAGCCGGGGCCTCTCCACGCCACGCCTCACCCCTCAGCCAGACACCGCAACCCCCCATTCGCCGCCAGCGTCCGCGCCCCGTCCGCGATCGCCCGCGCGCGCCCCGCAACGAACTCCGACGGCCGCGCCGCGTTGCGCTCTCTCGGGTTCGGCAGGATCGCCGCGATGCGCGCGGCCTGTGCCGCGCTCAGATCCGCCGCATCCACCCCGAACCAGTGCCGCGCCGCCGCCTGCGCGCCGAACACGCCGCGTCCGGTCTCGGCCACGTTCAGATACACCTCCAGGATCCGCGCCTTGGGCCAGGTCGCCTCGATCATGAGGGTGATCGCCGCCTCCAGCCCCTTGCGGGTCCAGCTCGGCGCCTGCCACAGATAGACGTTCTTCGCGACCTGCTGGCTGATGGTCGAGCCGCCGCGCCGCCGGTCATCCGCCATCGCCTCGCGGATCGCGTCGAAATCGAGCCCATGATGCGCGCAGAACCGCGCATCCTCTGCCGCGATGGCCGCCGCCCCCATCGGCCCCAGCGCGCCGAGATCGCGCCAGTCGCGCTGCAGCTCCCCTTGCTCGCGCCACTGCACGGCCTGCGTGATCGTGATCGGCGGCACCACCCAACGCCCCGCCGCCACGATCAGCGTGGCCAGCAGGACGAGGCGGAACACCCAGCGAAACACGAAGCGGATCAGGCGGCGGATCATCCCGCCGCCATGCCATGTCCGCGCCCTATTGGCAAAGCCTGTAGCCGTTCGACCGCCGTGCGACATCCATGTGCAGGTGATCGGCATGGGCCGCATCGGTCCCCGGCCCCAGCACGGTGGTGAAATGCAGGCACGAAGTCGCCCGCGCCGCGCGCTGGAACGCCTCTTCCATCGTGCCGTCCTCCATGCGCGGCTCGACCGGGATCGGATCGCCGCCCTCGAAGACGAAGCTCATCACGTCCACCGCATTGCCGAAGCTGTGCTCCGACAGCGGTCCGGTGGCGAGGTTGTTGCGCCGACGGCAGGTATAGGAACCACCCAGCGCGATCGCCTGCAACCGTTCGCGATCCGTCAACGCCTCGGCGGCGGGGACGAGGTGGAAGCTCGTCCACTCCGCCATCTCCAGCGCCGTCTCGCAGCGCAAGGTCGCCTCGGGCCGCAGGGCGACGCCGGGGGCGATCTCCTCGACCACGATCGGGTTCACGATGCCGCAATCGCGATCCTCGGCGGTGATCTCTTCATCCAGAACGCGGTAGACGACTCCCAGATCGTCCAGCATCGCGGTGCAGGCCGCGAACGCGCTCTCCACCTCGCCGAGCTGGCGGAACACCGGCGCCTCGTCCGGCTCCGCCTCCGCAGCCGGGTCAGGGCCGAGATCGATCTCCAGCACGTCGAGCCGCCCCTCGGGATCGCCCAGATCGTCCGGCCGCGGCTCGGGCTGCGGCGCGTCCTGGGGCGGCGGATCACCCGCCTCCTCCGCCTGCTGGCCCTCGGGCAGCACCTCGCCATTCGGCACGAACCCGTCGCGCGGCGCGGGCTGGGGGGCCGTGTCGGGCGGCGGGCTGTCATCCTGCGCGAGCGCCGACCCGGCCAGCAGCAGCGCCGCAATCAGCGCCGCGCCCCTCATTGCGTGATCTCGACGCTGACCCCGGCCGACACCATCCCGGCCAGTTCCTGCGCATCCCAGTTCGACATGCGCACGCAGCCGTGGCTCTGCTCCACGAACAGGCGGGCCGGGTTGGGCGTCCCGTGAATGCCATAGGTCGGCTCGTTGAGATCGATCCAGACCAGTCCCACCGGCCCGTTCGGCCCCGGCGGCAGCGTCAGCGCCTCGTCATTGTCGCCCTGCTGGAAATTCACGTCGGGCCGGTAGCTGTAGGTCGGCTCCGTCGCGATCGCCACCACCTCGAAGCTGCCCTGCGGCGACGGTGTCTCGGAGGAGCCGACGGCCACCGGATAGCTCGCCACCACGTTGCCCGAGCCATCCATCGCCTCCAGCCGACCGGAGGCCCCGTCGATGCGGATCGCCGTCACCTCGCCCTGCAACGCGGCCTGCGGCTGCGCGACCGTCACGCTCTCCCCGGCGGAGAAGCTCGCACCGGGGTTCAGCGCGATCAGCGCGTCCTCGTCCATGTGGAACATCTCGGCGATGCGCTCGGACACCCGCTCGTAGCCCAGCCGCTGCAACTCGGCCATCTCGGCATAATCCTCGGGCAGTTCGGGCACCGTCTGCGCCTCTTCCTCCGTGATCGTGTGGCTGGTGACGAAGGCGTCCGCGCCGGACCCGCCCAGCGCGTCCCACACCGCCTGATCCATCAGCCCATCGACCTCCAACCCCTCGCGCGCCTCGAAGGCGCGGATCGCGGTTTCCGACATCCCGCCCTTGTAGCCGTCGATCACGCCCGGAGAGATCCCGGCCCGGTCCAGCAGCACCTGCACCGCGAAGGTCAGCGCCGACTGCCCGTCGGGCAGCGCGCCGCCGTCGTAGCTGACGCTTTCCAAGGCCTCGGCGGAGAAGCTCGCCTCCTGCGCCTGCACGGCGGTGGCGGCCAGAAGGGAACAGGCGAGAAGGGCGGAACGGCGCATCGGTGATACCTCGGGTGTGGCTGAACGGTGTAGCACCCAACGCCCGAAGCCCCCGATCCGTTCAGCGGCGATACTCTCCCAATCCCGCCATGAACCGCAGCAGCGCCGAATGCCGCGCCCGGTCCTCGGTCCCCGCCGCCCGCATCGCCCAGCGAAAGAAGGGCGGCGTGACGAAGCCGAAGAACCCAGTGCCCACGAAGACCAGCGCCGCGAGACCGTAGAGCGCCTCCAGCAACGGCGAGCCGCCCGCGACCGCCATCAGCGCGAAGGTCGCGACCCCCGACACCGCCACGACCGCCAGCATCCTGCGCCCCAGATCGGTCATGCCGACCGCCAGCGGTTGACGATCGGGTAGCGCCGGTCGAGCCAGAAGGCCCGCGTCGTCAGCCGCGTGCCGGGCGCCGACTGGAATCGCTTGTACTCGGCGAGGTACAGCAGATGCTCCACCCGCTTCGCCGTCTCCAGATCGTGCCCCGCGGCCACGCAGTCGCCCACCGACTGCTCGCCCTCGATCAGCCGCTCGAGGATGTCGTCGAGCACCTCGTAGGGCGGCAGGCTGTCCTCGTCCTTCTGATCCTCGCGCAACTCGGCGCTGGGCGGCTTGTCGATAATGCGCACGGGGATGACCTCGCCCGCGCGGCCCTTCATCCAAGCCGGATCGTGATTGGCGTTGCGCCAGCGGCAGGTCTCGAACACCCGCGTCTTGTAGAGGTCCTTCAGCGGATTGTAGCCGCCCGACATGTCGCCGTAGATCGTGGCGTATCCGACCGCGACCTCCGACTTGTTGCCGGTGGTCAGCAGCATCTCCCCGAACTTGTTGCTCAGCGCCATCAGCAACAGCCCGCGCAGCCGCGACTGGATGTTCTCCTCCGTCAGCCCCGGCTCCGTCCCTTCGAACAGCGGTGCCAGCGCCTCGGTCACGGCGGCGCGCGGCCCGTCGATGGGCACGTAGTCGTATCGGCAGGCGAGCGCCTTTGCGCAGGCCTCCGCATCCTCCAGGCTGTGCTCGGACGTGTATTCCGAAGGCAGCATCACGCAGCGCACGTTCGCCGGTCCCAGCGCATCGGCGGCGATCGCGGCAGTCAGCGCCGAATCGACCCCGCCCGACAGGCCCAGCAGCGCCTTCTTGAACCCGGTCTTGGCAAAATAGTCGCGCACCGATTCGACCATCGCCCGGTAATCGAGCGCGTAATCGTCCGGCAGCGTGATCCGGTCCTCCGTCACGCAGCGCACGCCCTCCGGCCCGCGCTCGAACTCCACCACCTGCTCGACCGCCTCGAAGGGCGGCATCAGCACCGCGAGCCGCCCGCCCGGATTCAGCACGAAGGACGTGCCGTCGAACACCTGGTCGTCCTGCCCGCCGATCATGTTGAGATAGGCCAGCGGCAGCCCCGTCTCGATCACGCGGGCGACCATGTGGTTCATCCGCCGCTCGTGCTTGGCCCGATGGTAGGGGGAGCCGTTGGGCACGAACAACAGCTCCGCCCCCGACTCCTCGAAGGTCTCCGCCGGACCCGGATGCCAGGCATCCTCGCAGATCGGCAGCCCGATGCGCCAGCCGCGCACGGCGACGGGGCCCTGTGGCTCCCCATGCGCATAGATCCGCTCCTCGTCGAACACGCTGTCATTGGGCAGCATTTGCTTGCGCACCACCGCCGATACGCGGCCGCCGTCGAGGATATAATAGGCGTTGTAGAGCTTCGTGCCCTCCAGATACGGGCCCCCGATGCCCAGCGCCGGGCCGTCCGCCGTCACTTCCGCCAGCGCCTCGATCCGACCGATCGCATCGGCGACGAAGGCGGGTTTGCGTCCCAGATCCGTGGTCTGGTAGCCGGTGGCGAACATCTCGGGCAGGGCCACCATGTCGGCCCCCGCCTGCGCCCCGCGACCATGCGCCGCGCGCGCGGCCTCCACGTTGCCCGCGATGTCGCCGACGGTGGGGTTGAGCTGCGCCAGGATCAGCCGGAACGTCTCTGCCATCTCTGCCTCGCCGCTCGAATGCCTCAATATGGCCGCATATCGCGGTCAGACAGGGCGGTGCAAGCGGATTGCCCGAGTCGGTGCGTGTGCGCACCGATGGGGATACAATCCAAACTTGTCAGGTTGGGTCGATCTCAATAACGTCTGCCACGACGCGATCGGCACCTTTGGTCTGTAAGTTAGGGGGGCCGCGACGAAACCCGTCGCGGGCATGGGACGGATGAAGACACGGTTTTCGCACTTGGCTATCGGGCTCGGCCTCGCCGCTTTCGGCACGCTGGCCGCCCAGGCGCAGGACGAATCGGGCGACGCGGTCCAGTACGAGACCGGCGGCGTCTATGACGGCGATTTCGAAAACGGCGTGCAGCACGGTCAGGGCACCTACCGGCTGCCCAACGGCTACGAGTACACCGGCACCTGGGTCGAGGGCCGGATCGAGGGCGAGGGCGTCGCCAAGTTCCCCAACGGCTCGACCTATACGGGCGAGTTCCTGAACGGCGAACCGCACGGCCAGGGTTCCATCGTCTTCGCCGACGGCGGCACCTACGAGGGCCAGTGGGAGGACAGCGTCATCTCCGGCACCGGGGTCGCGGTCTACGCCAACGGCGTGCGCTACGAGGGCGAGTTCGCGAACTCCGTCCACCACGGCCAGGGCACGATGGTCTCCCCCAACGGCTACCGCTACGAGGGCAGCTGGGTCGAGGGGACCAAGGACGGCACCGGCAAGATCACATATCCCGACGGCGCGGTCTACGAGGGCGACATCGTCCGCGGCATCCGCGAGGGCGAGGGCACCCTCACCCTTCCCGACGGCCTGACCTATACCGGCCAGTGGGCCGACAACCAGATCAACGGCGAGGGCGTGCTGACCCAGCCCAATGGCGACGTCTACGAAGGCACCCTCGTCAACGCGCAGAAACAGGGCACCGGCATCACCACCTTCGCCAATGGCGACATCTACGAAGGCGAATTCGAGAACGACCTGCGCCACGGACAGGGCACCTTCCAGGGCGTCGACGGCTATGTCTACGAAGGCTCCTGGGTCGAGGGCCGGATCGAGGGGACGGGCCTCGTGCGCTATCCCGACGGCTCGGTCTACGAGGGCGAGTTCAAGAACGACCTCTCCGACGGCCAGGGCAAGATCACCTATCCCGACGGCTCCTCCTACGAGGGCCAGTGGGTCGAGGGCGTGATCGAAGGCGAGGGCGTCGCCCGCTACGACAACGGACTGGTCTACGAGGGCGAGTTCCTCAACGCGCGCAACCACGGCTACGGCGTCATGACCTACGACGACGGCTACCAGTACGCGGGCGAATGGCAGGATGGCCTGCGCCACGGTGAGGGCGTCGCGACCTATTCCGACGGCACGATCTACACCGGCACCTTCGTCAGCGGCCAGCGCGAGGGCGAGGGCACGATCACCATGCCCGACGGCTTCGAATATGTCGGCGGCTGGGCCGCGGGCGAGATCGACGGCGAGGGCGAGGCCCGCTACCCCAACGGCGACGTCTACGAAGGCTTCTTCGTGGCCGGCCAGCGCCAGGGCCGCGGCCTGATGACCTACGCCTCGGGCGAGGTCTATGACGGCTACTGGGTCGAGGGTGAGCAGGCGACCGAGGAAGAAGCCGCCGCCGCAGGTGTCGAGATCGAGGAAGAAGACACCACCAACTGAGGCCCTTCACCAAATCAGGCCCATCACCAAACTAGGTTTAGCACCACCGACCGGGACAGTCAGGGACGGCCGCCCGCGCGACAGCGCCGGGCGGCCGTTCCGTTTTCGCGCGCCCTGCGCTATCCAGATCGCATGACCGGCTTCGCCACTCTCGCCTCGCTGCGCGACGACCTCTTCGCCCTCGGCATCGCGCCGGGCGACACGCTCTTCGTGCAGGCCTCGATGAGCGCGCTGGGCCGCGTCGTCGGCGGCCCCCGCATCGTGGTGCAGGCCTTGCTCGACGCAGTCGGGACGGACGGGTTGATCGGCATGCCCGCCTTCTCGGACGACGCGACCATGCCGCAGGTGCCGCAGGACATGGCCGGCATGGACATGACCGAGATCGCCGCCGCCGTGCCCGGCTTCGACCCCGACCGCTCGATCACCAGCGGCATGGGCGTGTTGGCCGAGACCTTCCGCACCTGGCCCGGAACGCAGCGCAGTTTGCATCCCGTCGTATCGATCTGCCTGAACGGACGCGACGCGGCGGCGCTCGCCACACCGCACCCCGTCCCCTGGGGCACCGGCCCCGACAGCCCGCTCGGCCGCCTGTCGCAACGCCCGAACGCCAGGGTCCTGCTGATCGGTATCGGCTGGAACCGCTGCACGCCGCTCCACACGGCCGAGGCGATGGCGGAGACCAAGCGCACCAAGACTCGCCAGTGCAAGCATCTGGGCAACTGGATCGAGACGCCCGACGTCGCCGACGACCTCAACCGCCTGTTCCCGCAGGTCGGCGAGGCGTTCGAGGCGACCGGCATGGTCACCACCGGCAGGCTGGGCGCCGCGACCTGCACGCTCGCCCGCTTCGACACCCTTCTTCCCTTCGCCCGCGACCATATCGACGCGGCCAACCGCGCCAGCGGCGACCGTCATTGAAAGGAGCCGCCATGCTCACCCCCTTCCACCTCGCCTACAACGTGACCGACCTCGCCGAGGCGCGCCGCTTCTACGGCGAGGTGCTCGGCTGCACCGAGGGCCGCTCGACGGAAAGCTGGGTCGATTTCTCCTTCTTCGGCCACCAGATCTCGCTGCATCTCGGCACGCCCTTCGCCACCGAGGCGACCGGCAAGGTGGGGGAGCATATGGTGCCGATGCCGCATCTGGGCGTGATCCTGGCCCTGCCCGACTGGCAGGCGCTGGCCACGCGGCTGGAGGAGGCAGGCACCGACTGGGTCATCCCGCCCTCCCGCCGGTTCGAGGGCGAACCGGGGGAGCAGGCGACCATGTTCTTCCGCGATCCCTCGGGCAACCCGATCGAGGTCAAGGGCTTCGCCGATCTCGACGCGGTGTTTGCACGCTGAGCACACGATAAAGGGGCCACGAAAAAGGGCCGGTGGCGTCTCCCGCCCCGGCCCCTCGCATCACCCGCGTTCGCGCACCGCGGCGAGCAGCTGGTTCGAGGCGTAGCCATCCGGCACCAGCCCCACATCCCGCTGGAAATTGCGGATCGCGGTCACGGAGTTCGGCCCGATCAGCCCGTCCACGCCGTCCGTGTCGTAGCCCAGCGCGGTCAGCCGCTGCTGCAGCTCCCGCCGGTCCGACCGCGTCAGCGGCAGCACGTCGCGCGGCCAGTCCGCCTGTACGCCGGGCCCGCCGGTGATCCGGTCGCCCAGCAGACCGATGGCCAGCGCGTAGCTGTCGGAATTGTTGTAGCGCTTGATCGTGTTGAAGTTCGAGAAGGTCAGGAACACCGGCCCCCCCGCACCCGCAGGTGCCAGCAGCGCCGCCTCGCCCGTGTCGGGCAGGGCCGCACCCGAATAGCGGGTCACGCCGCGCGCGCGCCATTCGCCCATCGACCGGCGGGTATAGCGATCCGCCCCGTCCCAGTCGAAGCCCTCGGGCAGCCGCACCTCGAAGCCCCAGGGCTCGCCCGGCTGCCAGCCTTCCTGCCGCAGGTAATGCGCCGTGGAGGCGAGCGCGTCCGTCGGATCGTCCGACCAGATGTCGCGCCGCCCGTTGCCGTCGAAATCCTGCGCATAGGCCTGGAAGCTCGACGGCATGAACTGCGTGTGGCCCATCGCACCGGCCCAGCTTCCGATCAGCTCGCCCGGCCGTGCGTCGCCCTGATCGACGATACGCATCGCCGCGATCAGCTCGTTCTCGGCCCAGTCGCGACGGCGGCCCTCATGGGCCAGCGTCGCCAGCGCCCGCGCGACGGGGAAGTCGCCGCGCACGCTGCCATAGGCGGTCTCCATGCCCCAGATCGCCAGCACGGTGCGCTGGTCGGTGCCGTAGCGCGCCTCGATCTCGTCCATCGTCGCGTCCAGCCGCTCTGCCTCGCGGCGGCCATTGGCCACGCGCGTGTCGCTGACGGCGGTGTCGAGATATTCCCAGACGGGCCGCACGAATTCCGGCTGCGAGCCATCCAGCTCGCGGATCCGTGCCGACGGGCCGATCCCGGCCATTACGGCATCGAAGGTGCCCGGCGTGATCCCCTCGGACAGCGCCCGCGCCCGGAAGCCCGCGAGCCACTGGTCGAAGGACATCTGCCGCGCCTGCTGTTCCTCCAGCACGGTGCGCGGCTCGGGTCTCGGTTCGGCGGTCACGTTGCTCACGTCCTGCGCCCGCGCATCGCCCGCGGGGCCCGAACAGCCCGCCGCCACCACCGTAGCGCCCAACATGCAGGCGCGAAGTCCACCATTCGCCATTCCAAACTCACTCCCGCCGCGCGCATCTAGTTGTTTCCGCCCAGAAGGCCGCGCAGCAGACCCTCGACGACTCCGGCAAGCCCTTCATCCACCCGGCGCGGCGCCTGGGGGAGGGGGGCACTTCCACCCGCCCCGCGACTGCCGGCACCGGCGGTGCGCGCCGGGGCCTGCGGTTGCGGGCGGATCGGCACCACGACCGGCAGGGTCGTGGGCGTCAATCCTCGATGTACTCCGCGCATCACGCGTTTCCAGATCTCGGCGGGCAACCCGCCCCCCGTCACGCCCGTCAGCGGCGTGTTGTCGTCGTATCCCATCCACACGCCGACCACGTAGTCGCCCGAGAACCCGATGAACCAGGCGTCCCGCGCCTCCTGCGTGGTGCCCGTCTTTCCCGCGACGCTGCGATCGCCGAGCGAGGCGCGCGCGCCCGTTCCGTAGGGCGCTTCGATCACCTGTGTCATCATCCAAGTCACGATGCCCGCATTTCGTTCCGAAATGACCTGATCGCCAAGGCCCGGCTGCGCCTCCAGCAGCAGCGTATCGCCATCGCGCAGGCGTACCTGCCGCATCCCGTAGGGCTCCGCCCGCCGCCCGCGGTTCAGCAGCGTGGCATAGGCCCCCGTGATGTCGAGCAGCGTGGTCTCGGACGCACCCAGCGCCAGCGCCGGGGTATTCGTCATCTCGCTGTCGAGCCCCATCGCCCGCGCCGTCGCGATCACGTTGTCGCGACCGGCGGTCTCGGACACCACGACGGCCACCGTGTTGGTCGAGCGGGCGAAGGCCTCCGCCATCGACATCGGGCCCAGATTGGTCCGCCCGTAATTCTGCGGCGTCCAGGGGCCCGAGCCGGGAATGTCGATCGTCACCGGCCGGTCGACGAAGAAGTCAGACGCGTTCACCCCCTGCTCCAGCCCCGCGGTGTAGACGAAGGGCTTGAAGGCCGATCCGGGCTGGCGCAGTGCCTGCGTCGCGCGGTTGAACGTGCCCGCCCCGCCGATCGCGCGCCCGCCGACCATGCCGCGCACCGCGCCGTCGGCACTCAGCACCACGACCGCGGCCTGCGCCTCCGACCCCTCGCGCACCAGATCCTCGAAGACCGAGGTCAGCCCGTCCTCCGCCGCGCGCTGGATCGCGGGATCGAAGGTTGTCGAGATCACCACGTCCTCCGCCGTGTCCGAGGTCAGGAAATCCGGCCCGCTCTCCATGATCCAGTCCGCGAAGTAGCCGCCCGACCGGCGCTGTGCCGCCGCACTCAGCACCGCGGGGTTGGCGCGGGCCTGGGCGAATTCCGCGTCGCCGATATAGCCTTGCTCGTGCATCAGCCGCAGGATCACCTGGCTGCGGTTCTGCGCCCGGCTCAGATCGCTCGTCGGGGCGTAACGGCTGGGCGCGGTCAGCAGCCCCGCCAGCATCGCCGATTGCGGCACGTCCACCTCGCTGGCCGAGATGCCGAAATAGCGCTGCGACGCCGCTTCGAACCCGTTGGCGCTGGCACCCAGATAGGCCCGGTTCATGTAGATGGAGAGGATCTCCTCCTTGCTGTAGGCCAGCTCCATCGCCACCGCGTAGGGGATTTCCAGCACCTTGCGCTGCAGGGTCGGCAGATCGCCGAGGAAGCTCAGCTTGACCACCTGCTGAGTGATGGTGGAGCCGCCATGCCCCTGCAACGGCCCGCGCCCTTCGCGCAGGTTGATGCGGATCGCGCCCAGCATCCCGCGCGGGCTGACGCCGAAATGCCGCCAGAACCGCTTGTCCTCGGTGGCCACGACGGCGTTGCGCAGATCCTCGCTCATCTGCGAGGCGGGAACGACCAGCCCCTGCTCCCCACGCCAGGCGAACAGCTCGCCATGACGGTCGCGCATCTGCACCGAGCCGCGCTCCCGCCCGTCCAGCAGGTCCTCCGCCGCGGGCAGTTGCACGTAGAACCACAGCACGGCGCCGGCGAAGACGATCAGCCCCAGTTGCACGGTGCGCAGGCTCAACTTCCATAGAAGGCGCGCAATGCCCCGCGCCATGCGCACGGGCAACGACCGGCGCGGGGCTGCCTGCACCTTGCGTGCGGGTTTGCTGGACTTGCGGCTCATCTGCTCTCGCACCGTTGGGTCGGGCTTGTCTGCGTTCAATCTAGCCACTCGGTCGTGGAAAGCGAAGGGAGCCGCTGCACAAATCCGCGCCACATTGCGCTGCACAAAAATCAAGCGGCGGATTTTCGCTGATCGTTTTTTGGGCAGTTTCTGTGTGCAACTGAGAGCCAGTCCCGCAAGAAACTTAATTTTTCGTTACGCACCGGTGACTTGGAATTTTTCCGCACGTTTTGGCACGCGGCTTGCATTACTGACCCCAACAACGCGTTCAACAACGAGGGTCGCACATGAAACTCATCATCGCCGTCATCAAACCCTTCAAGCTGGAGGAGGTGCGCGAGGCGCTCACCACCATCGGCGTGCAGGGTCTCATGGTTTCCGAGGTCAAGGGCTACGGCCGCCAGGCCGGTCACACCGAAATCTACCGCGGCGCCGAATACGTCGTGAATTTCGTCCCGAAGGTGAAGCTGGAGATGGTCGTCGACGACGCCGTCGTCGAGCGCGCCGTCGAGACGCTCTCCACCACCGCCAAGACCGGCAAGATCGGCGACGGCAAGATCTTCGTGCTCGATGTCGAGCAGGCGATCCGCGTGCGCACCGGCGAGACCGGCGCCGACGCGGTCTGAACCAGAAAAGACGAGGGACCACTCAATGACCAATCTTCTGAAATTCGCGGGTGTTGCGGGCGTCGCCGCCTTCACCGCCCTGCCCGTCTGGGCGCAGGAGGCGGCCGAGGAAGCCGTCGCCGCGGCCCCCGACGCCTCCGCCGACCCCAGCCCCTATATCTTCACCACCCTGCTGTTCCTGATGGGCGGCTTCCTGGTGTTCTGGATGGCCGCGGGCTTCGCCATGCTGGAAGCCGGCCTCGTCCGCTCCAAGAACGTGACGACCCAGCTCACCAAGAACATCGCGCTCTTCGGCATCGCCTCGCTGATGTACTGGCTCGTCGGCTTCAACCTGATGTATCCGGGCGACGGCTGGTGGATCTCCGGCATCATGGGCCCGTGGTTCTCCATCACCTCGCTTGAGCCCGTGGGCCTCGCCGCGGCGGATGCCACGCTCGACTACGCCTCCGTCGGTTCGGACTTCTTCTTCCAGCTGATGTTCTGCGCGACCACGGCGTCGATCGTGTCGGGCACCCTGGCCGAGCGGATCCGCCTCTGGCCGTTCCTGATCTTCGTGGTCGTCCTGACCGGCTTCATCTACCCGATCGAGGCATCCTGGCAGTGGGGCGGCGGCTGGCTGTCCGAGCTCGGCTTCTCCGACTTCGCAGGCTCGACCCTGGTGCACGCGGCAGGCGGCTTCGCAGCCCTCGCAGGCGCCTTGGTCCTCGGCCCGCGCATCGGCAAGTACACCGCCGAAGGCCGCACCGTGCCGATCCTCGGCTCCAACCTGCCGCTCGCCACGCTCGGGACGTTCATCCTGTGGCTCGGCTGGTTCGGGTTCAACGGCGGCTCGCAGCTCGCCATGGGCACCGTGGGCGACGTGACGGACGTGAGCCGCATCTTCGCCAACACCAACATGGCCGCCGCCGCAGGGGCCGTCGCCGCCCTGATCCTGACGCAGATCAGCTACGGCAAGGTCGACCTGACGATGGTGCTGAACGGCGCGCTTGCCGGCCTGGTCTCCATCACGGCGGAGCCGCTGGCGCCCGAGCTGTGGGCCGCCCTCCTGACCGGTGCCATCGGCGGCGCGATCGTGGTCTACACGGTGCCGCTGCTCGACAAGCTCAAGATCGACGACGTGGTCGGCGCCATCCCGGTGCACCTGATCGCGGGCATCTGGGGCACGCTGGCCGTGGCCTTCTACACCGGCGGCTGGGTTCCCCAGATCATCGGCATCGTCGCCATCGGCGCCTTCGTCTTCGTGGTCTCCTACATCGTGTGGCTGATCCTGAACGTCACGATGGGCATCCGCGTCACCGAAGAGGAAGAGGTCGCCGGCCTCGACGTCTCCGAGCTCGGCATGGAAGCCTATCCCGAATTCGCCAAGGGCTGAGCCCGACGCGAGGCCGGGGCGGCCCTCCCACCGCCCCGACCGTCTTTCCCCGGAATGGGCCGCCACCGGCGCTCATTCTAACTTGGGCCCGAAGCACCCGCTTCGGGCCCTTTTTTTGACGTCGATGTGAGCAGGCCCCACCTTGCCCGCCGCCCATCACCACCCCACCTCATCCCCATGCTCACACGCCGCCGCTTCTCCGGTCTCCTGGCCGCCGCCCCGCTCGCAGCACCCGCCCTCGCGCAGGACCGTTTCGCCGCCCTGATCGCCGAGGTCGAGGCGCTCGATCAGTTCCGCTGCCTCGTCGTCGCGCAGGACGGGGCGGAGGTTCTCGCCCATACCGTGCGCGGCGGCGGCCCCGATGCGCCCGCCAACATCAAGTCCGTCTCGAAAAGCGTCGTCTCCGCCCTGCTCGGTGCCGCCATCGCCCGCGAGGTCGTGCCGGGGGTCGAGGCCACGCTGGCCGAGGTCGCCCGCGACCTGATCCCGGCAGATGCGGACCCCCGCGTCGCCGACATCACGCTGGAGGATCTCGTGACCCTGCGCGCGGGCCTCGAACGCACCTCCGGCGCCAATTACGGCGCGTGGGTCTCCTCCCCGAACTGGGTCGCCGATGCGCTGGGGCGCGAGATGGTGGCGGACCCCGGCTCCCGCTTCCTCTACTCCACCGGCACCACCCACGTGCTCGGCGCCGCCCTGGCCGAGGCGTCGGGCGAGACGCTGCTGACCCTCGCCCGCCGCTGGCTGGCCGAGCCGCTCGGCATCGAGATCCCCGCCTGGACCCGCGATCCGCAGGGCTACTATCTCGGCGGCAACGACATGGCCCTGACCCCACGCGCCATGCTGGCCTTCGGCGAGATGTACCGCGCGGGCGGTGGCGACGTGTTGCCCGCGGACTGGATCGAGGCGAGCTGGACGCCCCGCACCCGCTCCCCCTTCTCGCGTCACCAATACGGCTATGGCTGGTTCCTGGCGCAGGCGCGCGGCCACCGCGTGGCTTACGCGCGCGGCTATGGCGGGCAGATGATCTACGTCGTGCCCGACCTCGCGCTGACCGTCGCCATCACGTCCGACCCGACGCGCCCCGCCCGCTCCGGCGGCTATGGCGGCGTGCTCAACCGCCTGCTCGCCGACACGATCATCCCCGCCATCGCCTGAACGAACCGGGGCGGCACACCCGCGCCGCCCCCCTTCACTTCCGTCAAATATCCCCGCCGGAGGCTCCGCCCCCCGCAGCCCTCACAACCCGTGCAGATGCGCGAGCGGCCCGGACAACGCCTCGTTGACCATCTCCTTCGAGAACCGCCCCTCCACATGCGGCAGCATGTCCGTGGCCAGCACCTTGCCCAGTTCCACCCCCCACTGGTCGAAGCTGTTGACCCCCCAGAACACCCCTTCGGTGAAACAGCGCGCCTCGGCCAGTGCGATGATCCGCCCCAGCATCCGCGGGCTCAGCTCGCGATAGAGCAGCAGCGTCGAGGGCCGGTTGCCGGGGAAGGTCCGGTGCGGTGCCAGCCGCGCAGCCTCGTCCGCCTCCATCCCGCCTTCGACCATCTGCCGCTCCGCCGTCTCGCGCGTCCGGCCGAAGGCCAGCGCCTCCCCTTGCGCGAAGCAGTTGGCGATCAGGATGCGCTGCAGATGCTCCATGCCCTCGGCCACGGGCCGCGCCGCGATCAGGAACTCCACCGGCTGCGGCGTCTCGCTCTGGTGCAGCATCTGGAAATAGGCGTGCTGCGCATTGGTCCCCGCCGACCCCCACACGACCGGAGAGGTCGCGACCTCCACCGCCGCGCCCTCGACCGTCACCCGCTTGCCGTTCGACTCCATATCGAGCTGCTGAAGGTATTGCGGCAGCGTCGCCAGCCGCTGATCATAGGGCACGACGCAGCGCGTCGGGAACCCGCACGCATTGCGGTGCCACACGCCGACGCAGGCCATCAGCACCGGCAGGTTCTCCGCCAGCGGCGCCTCGCGGAAATGCGTGTCGATCTCGTGCGCGCCCGCCAGGAACTCGGAAAACGCTTCCGTCCCCATCCCGATCATCAGCGGCAGTCCGATCGGCGACCAGACCGAGAAACGCCCCCCCACCCAGTCGGCGAAGCCGAAGCAGCGCTCGGCCGGGATCCCGAACTGCTCCGCCGCAGCGTCGGGCTTGGTGGTCAGCGCCGCGAAATGCACGCTCGCATCCGCGACCTCGCCCTGCATCCGGGCAAGCGCGACCTTCGCCGTCTCCATCGTCTCGATCGTGCCGAAGGACTTGGAGGCGATGATGAACAGCGTCCGGCTCAGATCGCAGGTTTCGAAGACCCGCGCCAGCGCCGCCCCGTCCACGTTCGACACGAAATGCAGTCGCGGCCCGTCCATCTCTCCGGCCAGCGCCTCGGCCACCAGCACCGGCCCGAGGTCCGACCCCCCGATCCCGATATTCACCACGTCCGTGAACGGCCCCGCCGCCGCGGCGTAGTCCCCCGACCGCACAGCCCCGGCAAACGCATAGCAGGCCGCGCGGCTCTCATGCACCTGCGCGCCCACATCCTCGTCCCCCGCGACCAGACCCTCGCCCTCGGGCAGGCGCAGCGCGGTGTGCAGCACGCGCCGCCCTTCCGTCGTGTTGATCTTCTCGCCCGCATACATGGCCGCGCGCTTGCCCGCGAAATCCCGCTCCTCCAGCATCGCGAACAGCGTGTCGCGCGCGGCCTGCGTCACCTGCGTGCGCGAATAATCGTAGAGCACGTCCTCCCAGGTCGCGGAAAATTCCCCGAACCGCGCGTCGTCGTAGAGCTCCGCGATGGTCCGGCCCGTCTCGTCCTTCAGCTTGTCCCAGCTCATGGTTCAGCCCTTCAGTTGGATGTCCAATCCGATGTCGAGGGTGCCAGCCGCCATCGTGATCTTCGAGGTGGAGATGTAGTCCACCCCGCTCTCCCCGATCGCCCGGACCGTGTCGAGATCGACATTGCCCGAGGCTTCCAGGATCGCTCCGCGGTTCATGCCGACCGCCTCGCGCAAAATGTCAGGTGTCATGTTGTCGAGCAGGACGACGCTCGCCCCCGCCTCCAGGGCTTGCGCGAACTGGTCGAGCGTATCGACCTCGATCTCGATCGCCATCAGGTGCCCGGCATAGGCGCGTGCCCGCTCCAGCGCCGCCGCCACCCCGCCGCAGACGGCGATGTGGTTGTCCTTGATCAGCACCGCGTCGTCGAGCCCGTAGCGATGCGACGACCCGCCGCCGCAGCGCACCGCGAATTTCTCGAAGGCGCGCAGCCCCGGCGTCGTTTTGCGCGTGCAGGTGATCCGCGCGCCCGTTCCCTCCAGCGCATCGGCGAAGCGCGCGGTATGCGTCGCGATCCCCGACAGGTGCATCAGATAGTTCAGCGCCACCCGCTCCGCCGACATGACCGCCCGCGCCCGCCCCTCGATCACCGCGATGTCCTGCCCGGGCGTGACCCGGTCGCCATCGGCCACAAGCAGCTCCACCCGCGTCTCCGGATCGACGGCGGCGAAGGCCGCGCGCGCCAGCTCCAGCCCCGCGACCGTCCCCGCATCGCGCACGTTCATCACCGCGCGCGCCTGCATCTCCGGCCCCAGCGTGGCGAGGCTGGTGACGTCCCCCGCCATGCCCAGATCCTCGGCCAGCGCGGCCTCCACCGCCGCCCGGACCAGCGGGCGCGGCAATTCGGGCAGGTGGGGCTTGCGCATCGCGGAACCTCGTGCTGACTGACGGCGAAGAGGAGACGCCGATGCACCCCCGTTACGCCGATGTTCATGCCGCAATCCGCGCCTTGTGTGAAGGGGAGGACGACCCCGTCGCGCTGATGGCCACGATGGCCTGCGAGCTGCACCACGCGTTCGAGCATTTCCACTGGACCGGCTTCTACCGCGTGGTCGCGCCCGAGCTCCTGAAGATCGGCCCCTATCAGGGCGGTCACGGCTGCCTGGTGATCCCGTTTTCCCGCGGCGTCTGCGGTGCCGCCGCGCGCGAGGGGCGGACCCAGCTCGTCCCGGATGTCGACGCCTTCCCCGGCCATATCGCCTGCGCGTCGAGCACCCGGTCCGAGATCGTCGTGCCCGTCTTCTCCTCCGGCCGCCTGATCGCCGTGCTCGACGTGGACAGCGACCTGCCCGACGCCTTCGACGCGGACGACCAGGCGGCGCTGGAACGGATCGTGGCGGAGGTCTTCGGCCCGCTGCCCTGACGCCCGGCATGACCGAACCGACATTGCAGACGGAGTCTCTTCCATGCTCAGCCGCCTCCTGACCCGCATCGGCCTTTCCCGCTTCGCGCCCCGTCCGCGCTTGCCTGGCGTCCCCGTGGCGGCGGAGGCTGTCGCGACCATCGACACCGCCCCGCATGATCTGATCGGGTCGATGATCGACAGCCTCAATGCGCTGCGCGATCAGGCGCTCTACCGGTTCGAGGAACTTCCGCCGCAGACGGTTCAGGCCTACTACTCCGATTACTGGCTGGCGCAGGTCCTGAATGGCGGGCACAGCCAGTTCCTCCACAATTCCGGCAGGGCCCCCGAGATCTTCGAGGCCGTCGACGGCGGCCTCGCCGCAATGGGCGCGTCCGAGCACCGCGCGATCTTCGCGCGCATGCGCGACTGGGCCGCCACGCACCCGGACGAGGCCGCCGCGCAGACCGGCTTTTCCGGTGGCCGCGCGTCAGAGCTCGACGAGCTTGATTCGCGGTTCTACGACCTCGAAAACCTCACCCCGCTCGCCCCGATCCTCGCCCGCTGGCTGGCCGCGACCGATGCTCTCCGGCCCGTCCCGCGTGCAGACATCCCGCAGGCGATCGCGGCCGCGGCGCGCGCCAACCCGGCGGCAGAGCATCGCGCGATGGCCCGCCGGATCGGACAGGTGCGCTACATGCTGACCGATCCGCACTACGCCGGGTTCGGCATCGCGGCGACCCGCGTCCCCGGCTGGTCGGCGCTGATCGCGCTCGGCGGAGGCAGCTATCGCGAGATCGAGGGACGCCAGCAGCTCGCCTTCCATGTCGAGACCACCAGCGGTCCGTGCTTCGGCGTTCTTGACGCGCAGGGCGCGCGGCTCTACGCGCGCCACCAGCCGGACAATCCCGTCATCGACATGCAAGACCCCGACGACGTCTCGGCAGCGATGAGGGACGGACGGATGGCCGCAATGAAGCAGCCGGGCGTCGGTGCCCTCAAGGCCGCCGTTCCCGCGGCGGAACTGACCCGCGTCACGCAGCTCTGCCGTGACATGGACGCCGCCACGGCCGTCGATCTCCTGCTGCGGCGGGAGAAGACGGATCCTGGCCTCAAGACGGTCTTCGTCGCCGACGCGACCACGGGCGCACCCGGCCGCCCCGATCGGCTGGTCCTGACCGTCCTGCTGCCGCAGCGGATGATGACCCGTTCCGTCGGCCTGTTCCACAATGGCGCCATCCTCGTCGGCCCGGACGGCAAGCAGCAGATCGCCAAAGCCACGCGCCGCGCGATCACCCGCCACGCGGCCCACTGCGCGGTGGACAGCTGAGCACGCTGCCCGGCGTTAACCTTCGCGTACTGCCAGCCACCTGCCATACGCGTGCCATACGCATGCCATACGCATCGCAGACCGCGATTTTCGCGTTAACCCTTCCTACCTGGCCGGTAACGACTGCTTCCCCGCCTTCATCTTCCCGAAAAATACGCGCAATAATGCACCGCGCCATATTCTTGTTGCGAAACATTGTTGCGACCATATATATCTTCGCACATGCAGCAGGAGGATCCCATGCTCGATACCGGCCACAACCTTCCCAAGGGCACCATCGTCATCGAGGAGCTCGAGATCGGCATGTCCCGCTCGGTCGGCAAGACCATCGGCATGGAAGAAATCGAGGCATTCGCGGAGCTTAGCACCGATCACAACCCGGTCCATCTCGACGAGGCCTATGCGCAGGACACCATCTTCGGCGGCCGCATCGCCCACGGGATGCTGACCGCGGGCCTCATCTCCGCCGTCATAGGCGAGCAGCTGCCCGGCCACGGCACCGTCTATCTGGGCCAAAGCCTGAAGTTCCGCGCCCCCGTCCGCCCCGGCGACCATGTCGAGGCGACCGTCACCGTCACCGCCATCGACCACTCCAAACGCCGCGTGACCCTTGATTGCAAGGCCCGCGTGGGCGATACGGTTGTGCTCGAAGGGGAGGCGACCGTGCTCGCCCCCTCCGCCAAGTTCGACTGAGCTGCCGGTCCCCCGGCGCTCGCAGCCGGGGCCGATCATGCAGCGACATCAAAGCCTTGTGGTGCCCGAGACGGCGCGTGGCGCCTCGGTCGCCATGGGCAATTTCGACGGGCTGCACCTCGGCCACCAGTCGGTCATCGACCTCGCGCGCAAGCCCGACCTTCCGCTCGGCGTCGTGACGTTCGAGCCGCATCCACGTCAGGTCTTCGCCCCCGACGCCCCACCCTTCCGCCTGATGAACGCCACCGCGCGCGCCAGCCGCCTGGAAAAGCTCGGCGTCGACCACCTCTACGAGATTCCCTTCGACATGGACCTGGCGAGCCTCACGCCTCAACGTTTCATCAACGAAGTTCTGGTAGAAGGTCTGGGAATCGCCCACCTCGTCGTCGGCGCCGATTTCCGCTTCGGCAAGGGCCGCGCGGGCACCACGGAAACCCTTGCCGACGCGCCGTTCGAGCTGACCGTCGCGCCGCTGCTGGAGGGGGCGGAGGGCCCTGTCTCCTCGACCGCGATCCGCGAGGCGTTGAGCGAGGGCCGCCCGCAGGACGCCGCCGCCATGCTCGGCCACCTGCACCGGATCGAAGGCGTGGTGGAGCATGGCTTCAAGCGCGGGCGGGAGATGGGATTCCCCACCGCCAACATCTCGATGGCCGGGCTGCACCTACCCGCCTTCGGCATCTATGCCTGCCGCGTCGACGTGCGCGACGGGCCGCATCGCGGCACCTATGATGCCGTCGCCTCGCTCGGCTCCCGCCCGACCTTCGGGGACCATCCGCCGAATCTGGAGGTCATGCTGCTCGACTTCGACGGCGATCTCTACGGGGCGGAGCTGTCGGTCGCGCTCTTGCACTATCAGCGCCCGGAACTGAAGTTCGACGGGATGGAGCCGCTGATCGCCCAGATGCACGCGGACGTGACCGAGACCCGCCGACTGCTCGCGCAATGAGCAAGCGCGCCGAATTCTGGACCCTGCCGCTCGACCAACTCACCCGCCCGGAATGGGAGGCGCTGTGCGACGGCTGCGGCAAGTGCTGCCTGCTGAAGCTGGAGGATGAGGACACGGGCGACATCGCCTATACCGACATCTCCTGCCGCCTGTTCGACCCTGCGACCTGTCGCTGCGGAAACTACCCGATGCGCAAGCAGCTGGTGCCGGGCTGCGTCGTGCTCGACCCCGAGACGCTGGACGAGATCGCGCACTGGATGCCCGCCACCTGCGCCTACCGCCTGCGGCACGAGGGGCGCGCGCTGCCCGACTGGCACCCGCTGCTGACCGGCGATGCCCGCAGCACCGACGCCGCGGGCCACGCGATGCGCAATCGCACGGTGCCCGAATACGAGGTGGCCGAGGAGGATTACGTGGACCACATCGTCGAGGATCTGTCATGAATTTCGCGTCCGACAATGCCGGCCCCGCGCACCCGTCGGTGTGGGAGGCGATGGCCCGCGCCGATCGCGGCCACGCGACGCCCTACGGTAACGACGACCTGACCCGCGACGTCGCGAACCGATTGCGCGACCTGATCGGCCTGCCCGATGCGGCGGTCGCCCTCGTCACCACCGGCACGGCGGCCAATTCGCTGGCGCTCGCCTGCCTGTGCCCGCCCTGGGGCCGGATCTATTGCGCGCGCGAGGCGCATATCGAGGTGGACGAACTGGGCGCGCCCGAGGCCTTCATCGGCGGGGGCAAGTTGACACTGCTCGACACCGAGGATGGCCGCTTCACGCCCGACACGCTGCGCCACGCCATCGCAAGCGCGCAGTCCGGCATCCATGCAAACGTGCCCGCCGTGGTGTCGCTGACCAACCTGTCGGAGGCGGGGACGCTGTGGCCGCTGGCCGACATCGCCGAGGTGGTGGAGATCGCGCACGGCGCCGGGCTGAAGGTGCATCTCGACGGCGCGCGGCTCGCCAACGCCATCGCGGCGGCGGACTACGACCTGCGCGATCTCTTTGCGACCGGGCTCGACGCCGTGGTCTTCGGCGGCACCAAGAACGGCCTGCCGGGGGTCGAGGCGGTCATCCTGCGCAACGGTGGCAAGCAGCTGGAACTGGAACAGCGGCGCAAGCGGTTCGGGCACCTGCTGTCCAAGCACCGCTACCTCGCCGCGCAGATGGACGCCTACCTGACCGACGGGCTGTGGCGCGACCTCGCGACCCGCGCCAACGCCGCCGCGGCGAAGCTGTCGCAGGGTCTGCAGCGCAAGGGCGCGACCCTGCTGCACCCGGTGCAGGGCAACGAGGTGTTCTGCGCCCTGCCCCGCGCCATCCACCGCGCGCTGAACGCGGGCGGTGCCGCCTATTACCTGATCCCCGATGCCTCGCTCGACGGACCGGAGGACGCCATGCTCGGCGCCCGCCTGGTCTGCAACTGGTCGACCGACGAGGACGAGATCGAGGCCTTCCTCGCGCTGCTCTAGCCCAGCCGCTCGCGCAGGATCGCCGCGACCTCGGCCGGGTGGGAGATCGGGACCATGTGCCCGGCCCCCGCGACGATATGCGGCCGGTCGCTGAGCCGCCCGGCGATCCGTTCGCAGATCGACAGGGCCGAGGCCCGCGTCCGCGCGCCGGCGATCACCGTCACCGGGCAGTCGAGACCGGCGATGTCGTCCAGCGTCATCTGCCCCGGCGGGTCGCCCATCACGTCCTCGGCGGAGTCGGCGACGAAGCCGATCCGCTCGGTCGCGTAGGCACGCTGCCGCTCGGGCAGGGCCTCCCACGGCTGACCGCCGCCCCACATCTCCATGAAAGCGCGGGCGGCCTCCGCCTCGGTCTCCGCCTCGGCATAGGCCTGCATGTCCCGCTCCTCGGCCAGCCGGACGGGGTCGTCCTCGGCCAGAAGATGCATCATCATCGGCTCGATCAGCGTCAGGCTCGCCACCGCCTCGGGTCGGTCGAGGGCCGCGCGCAGCACCACGCGCCCGCCGAAGCTGTGACCGATCAGATGCGCGGGGCCCTCGCCCAGCACCTCCAGCACCGCGTCGGCGCCCTGCCGTTGCGGCCCGCGGGTCGCGTCCATCTCGCTCGCACCGTGACCCGGCAGGTCGAGCGCGGTGGCTTGCACCGCGCCAAGCTCGGCCAGCAGCGGCTTCCACGCACCCGAATGGGCCATCGTGCAATGGGACAGGATCAGGCGCGGCCCGCTGTCTCCCGCCTCCATCACGCCGGTCTCGGCGCCACCCAGGGTCAGCGTCCGCATGGGGAGGCGTGGCCGTCCGTCGCGCGCGTCACCGCGTTGTCGGCATAGAGGACATGGACCCAGCGCGGATCGGTCATCTCGCCGTAGATATGGGCCGAGCAGCGGATCGTGCCGTCGCGCGCCACGTCCCACACCCCGGCGGGGCCGAGCACGTCGACCACCTCGCGCACGCTCATCCCCGCGCGCACCCGGTTCGCATCGCTGGAGGAGCCCGACGGCGCGGGGGCACAGGCCGCGAGCGCGAGGCCCGCCACTGCCAGCAGCCGCGCCCTCATGCCGATGCCTCCAGATGGCGGTCGAGATAGCTCAGCCGGTCCTGCCCCCAGAACATCTCGCCATCGACGACATAGCTCGGCGCGCCGAACACGTTGGCGGCCAGCGCCTCCTCGGTGTTCTTCTCGAAGATGTCGAAGGCCGATTGCAGGTCGCGCTGCGCGAGCCCGCCATCGAAGCCGGCATCTTCCAGTGCCCGCTCGACCACCTGTTCGTGCGCGATGTCCTTCTCCTCGGCCCAGCAGGCCCTGAGCAGGTTGAAGCTCAGCTTGCCCACGTCGCCGCCCGGATGCTGATGCGCGAATTCCTGCGCGTAGATCACGGCGGCGCAGGCGGGCTTCGGATCGGTTGGCCAGTGCGCAGGCTGCACGTTGATCGGCAGGTCGTTGGCGGCGGCGATGCGCTTGAGCTCCTGCAGGCGGTAGGCCTGCCGCGCGGGGTGCCGCTTGGGCACCGGCGGTGTGCCGTGCTCGGCAAAGACGCGCATCAGGTCGAAGGGCTTGTAGTTGATCTCGGCGCCATGTTTCGCCGCGACCTCCTCCAGCTGCATCCCGGCGAGATAGGTGAAGGGGGACAGCGGAAAGAGATAGTAGTCGATCGTCGCCATTGCGGATGCTCCGTCGTTGCGTTCCGGAGCCGAGGATAGGCTATGCACGGCGCGATGCCAGTGCTATTGCCCCGGCATATCGCACGAACCCGAGGGCCCCATGCCGATCAAGAGGATGCCGTCCATGAAATCCGACATCAATCTCAAGCTGATCTCGGGCAATGCCAACAAGGCGCTCGCAGGCTCGATCGCCCGGCGGATGAGCGTCTATCGCGGCGCGCCGGTGAACCTCGCCAACGCGCGGGTCGAGCGGTTCAACGACAAGGAGATTTTCGTCGAGGTCTACGACAATGTCCGCGACGAGGACATGTTCATCATCCAGTCGACGTCGAACCCTGCGAACGACAACCTGATGGAGCTGCTGATCATGGCCGACGCGCTGCGCCGCTCCTCGGCCCAACGTGTGACGGCAGTGATCCCCTATTTCGGCTATGCGCGGCAGGACCGGCGCACGGCGGCCCGCACGCCGATCTCGGCCAAGCTGGTGGCGAACCTCATCACCCAGGCGGGCGTGGACCGGGTGCTGACGATGGACCTGCACGCGGGCCAGATCCAGGGCTTCTTCGACATTCCGGTGGACAACCTATACGCGGCCCCGGTCTTCGCGCTCGACATCAAGGCGAACTTCCCCGACCTCAGCGAGGTGACGGTGGTGTCGCCCGATGTGGGCGGTGTCGCCCGCGCGCGCGAACTGGCCAAGCGGATCGGCGCGGGCCTCGCCATCGTGGACAAGCGCCGTTCGAAACCCGGTGAGATCGAGGAGATGATGATCATCGGCGACGTGAAGGACCGCGTCTGCATCATCGTCGACGACATCTGCGACACCGCGGGCACCCTGTGCAAGGCCGCCGAGCTGCTGGAGCAGGAGGGCGGCGCCAAGGAAGTCCACGCCTACATCTCGCACGGTGTGCTGTCCGGCCCGGCGGTGGAGCGGATCGGGAAATCCGTGCTCAAGAGCCTGGTCGTCACCGACTCGATCGAGCAGCCCGCCCCGGTGCGCGGCGAGGAGCGGATCCGCGTCGTGCCCATCGGTCCGATGTTCGCGCAGGCGATCCTGAACATCTCGAACGGATCCAGCGTGTCGTCGCTCTTCAAGGAAGACACGCTCGGCCCGATCTACGAGGCGTTCTACCCGATCGACTGACCGGTGCCGCGCCCGTTCGACCCCGACTACCTGCTCGCCCGCCCGCTGATGGCGAACCTCGCCACGGTGGACGCGGACGGGGCGCCCCGCAATGCCCCCGTCTGGTATATCTGGGAGGGTGGCGCGCTGTGGATGCTGGGCACGAAGGACGGCTCCAGCGCCCGGCGGATCGCGGCCAACCCGCAAGTCGCGGTCGAGATCGTCGACTTCCGCCGCGACGACGGCATTCTGCTGCACCTGGGGCTGCGCGGGCGCGCGCGCATCGAGCCGAACGACGCGGACCGCTTCCGCCGATTGTTGGCGAACTATCTCGGCGCCGACGACTGGAACCCGTGGTTCGTCGACACCATCGCCCGGATCGATGACCCGGACGGGCGGTTCATCCGCCTCGTGCCCGACAGCACCTTTACCAACAACGTGTCCTATTTCCGAACCGGTCCGGACCTCGCCTGGGACGGCTAGGCGTCAGACGTCCCAGACCTCGTCCGGGTCGGTCAGCGGCCCCAGGGCCTGCCAGCGCACGCCCAGCCGCGCGATGCGGGTGTCGTCCCAGGTGTCGGCGATCAGGGTGAAGCCGCTCTCCGCCACGTCCTCGGCCCGCAGGTTCAGCCGCAGATACGGCCCCGAATGCGCGTCGATCAGGTTGGTGGACAAGGTGACGGAGGGCGGCGCGGTGAAGGGCCGCTCGAAGGTCACGACGGCGCGGACCTGCCGTTCGCCCACGCCCTCCCACATCTCGCTCGGCTCCTGCCAGTGATCGAACAGGGTCACGAACCCGTCCGCCACGCCCAGCCAATTCGTGTCTATTCGCCTCATGGCGCCTTCAATAACAAAAAACCCCGCCGGATCGACGGGGTTTTTCTAGTCGTCTCAAGCAAAAACTCAGATATCCGAGCCGATCCCGAGTTGCTGCGCGATGTAGCGCGCGTGGTTCACGCGCTGGTTCATCGTGATGCGCGTGTCGTCCGGTGCCTCCAGCGCGGCCTTCTCGGCCTGCTCGATCACCCGGTCGATCCAGTCGGTCGTGACGTCGTTGCGCAGCGTCGCCTGCTCGGCCAGGACGCTGACGCCCTCCGGCCCGATCTCGGCGAAGCCGCCGGTGACGACGTAGTCATGGCCCTCTCCGCCCTCGTAGACGGTCAGGAAACCGGGCCGCAGCAGGGTCACCACGGTGGCGTGGCCCGGCATGACGGTCATCTCGCCCTCTTCGCCGTGAAGCTGGACCTTCGTCACCTGGGCGGAGTGGAGGCTCCGCTCGGGGCTGACGAGGTCGAACTGCATCGTGTCGGCCATTCAAGCCTCCTGTTCGGTGCGGAACCGGCCCGGCCGGTCCCGCGATCCCCTCATCAGGCCGCGTCGGCGGCCATCTTCTCTGCCTTGGCGACCACGTCCGAGATGCCGCCGACCATGTAGAAGGCGTTTTCCGGCAGGTGATCGTACTCGCCCGCGACGACGGCCTTGAAGGACGCGATCGTGTCCTCCAGCGGCACCTGCACGCCCGGCGAGCCGGTGAAGACCTCGGCCACGTCGAAGGGCTGCGACAGGAAGCGCTGGATCTTCCGCGCGCGGCTGACCGTCAGCTTGTCGTCCTCGGAAAGCTCGTCCATGCCGAGGATGGCGATGATGTCCTGCAGCGACTTGTAGCGCTGGAGGATACCCTGCACGTCACGCGCGACCTGGTAGTGCTCCTCGCCCACGACCTGCGGATCGAGGATCCGGGAGGTGGAGTCGAGCGGGTCGACCGCCGGGTAGATGCCGAGCTCGGAGATCGCACGCGACAGAACCGTGGTGGCGTCGAGGTGCGCGAACGAGGTCGCGGGCGCCGGGTCGGTCAGATCGTCCGCAGGCACGTAGATCGCCTGCACCGAGGTGATGGACCCCGCCTTGGTCGAGGTGATCCGCTCCTGCATCGCGCCCATGTCGGTCGCCAGCGTCGGCTGGTAGCCCACGGCGGAGGGGATGCGGCCCAGAAGTGCCGACACCTCGGAACCCGCCTGCGTGAAGCGGAAGATGTTGTCGACGAAGAACAGAACGTCGGTCCCGGACTGGTCGCGGAACTGCTCGGCCATGGTCAGGCCGGACAGGGCGACACGGGCACGCGCACCCGGCGGCTCGTTCATCTGGCCGTAGACCAGGGCCACCTTCGACTTCGTCAGGTCTTCCGCGTCGATGACGCCCGACTCGATGAATTCGTAGTAGAGGTCGTTGCCCTCGCGCGTCCGCTCGCCCACACCGGCGAAGACCGAGTAGCCCGAGTGCACTTTCGCGATGTTGTTGATCAGCTCCTGGATCAGAACCGTCTTGCCGACGCCCGCGCCGCCGAACAGGCCGATCTTGCCGCCCTTGGAATAGGGGGCCAGCAGGTCGATCACCTTGATGCCGGTGACCAGGATGTCGGACGAGGTCGACTGCTCCTCGAAGCTGGGGGCCTCGCCGTGGATCGCGCGGTACTCGGTCGCCTCGACCGGGCCTTTCTCGTCCACGGGGGCGCCGACCACGTTCATGATCCGGCCCAGCGTCGCATCGCCGACGGGAACCTTGATCGGCTCGCCGGAGTCAGTGACGGTCTGACCGCGCACGAGACCTTCGGTGGAGTCCATCGCGATGGTGCGCACGGTGCTTTCGCCCAGGTGCTGCGCCACTTCGAGGATCAGCTCGTTGCCGTTATTGTCGGTCTTGAGCGCGTTGAGGATCTCGGGCAGGTGGTCGTCGAATTGAACGTCGACGACCGCGCCGATCACCTGGGTGATTTTGCCGACAGCATTTGCCATGTCTGTTTTCTCCAGTCGTCAGAGCGCCTCGGCGCCCGAAATGATTTCGATGAGCTCGTTGGTGATCGCGGCCTGGCGCGTCCGGTTGAACTCGATGGTCAGCTTGTCGATCATCTCGCCCGCATTGCGCGTCGCGTTGTCCATCGCGGACATGCGTGCACCCTGCTCGGACGCCGCGTTCTCCAGCAGAGCGGCGAATATCTGTGTCGAAACCGCGCGCGGCAGCAGGTCGGCGAGGATCGCCTCCTCCTCCGGCTCGTAATCGTAGAGCGCGGGGCCCGCATCCGCGTCCGCATCCTCGTCCACCTGGGCGGGGATGATCTGCTGCGCGGTCGGGCGCTGCGTGATCACGTTCTCGAACGCACCGTAGAAGATCGTGGCCACGTCGAATTCGCCCTTGGCGAAGCGCGACAGCACGTCCTCCGCCACTTCGGCCGCGTTCTCGTAGCCCACGCGCTTCACGCCCGACAGGTCCACGTGATCGACCATCAGGTCGCGGTAGTCGCGGCGCAGCTGCTCGCGCCCCTTCTTGCCGACGGTCAGGATCTTGACGGTCTTGCCCTCGGATTGCAGGCGCTGGATGTGCGCCCGCGCCAGCTTCACGATGTTGGTGTTGAAGCCACCGCAGAGGCCACGTTCCGCCGTCGCGACGATCAGCAGATGCGTCTCGTCCGATCCCGTGCCGCGCAGCAGACGCGGCGCGGTGTCGGAATTCTTCACCCCGGCGGCCAGATTGCCGACCACGGCCTCCATGCGCTCGGCATAGGGGCGCGCGGCTTCCGCCGCCTCCTGCGCACGGCGCAGCTTGGCGGCGGCGACCATCTGCATCGCCTTGGTGATCTTCCGCGTCGACTTTACCGACTCGATGCGGATCTTCAGGTCCTTGAGGCTCGGCATATGCCTTGCTCCCTTCCCTTAACTCTATCCGCGGATCAGGAGAACGACTGCGCGAAATCCTCGATCGCGGCCTTGATCTTGTCCTCCAGCTCGCCCGCGACCTTGCGGTCGTTGTCGCGAATGTCGGTCAGCAGATCGGCCTTCGAGTTGCGCAGATGCGCCAGAAGTCCCGCCTCGAACGGCTTGACCTGCGAGACCTTGAGGTCGTCGAGGTAGCCATGCGTACCGGCATAGATCACGACGACCTGCTCGGCATTGGTCAGGGGCGAGTACTGTGGCTGCTTGAGCAGCTCGGTCAGGCGCGCACCGCGGTTCAAGAGCTTCTGCGTCGAGGCATCGAGGTCCGAGCCGAACTGCGCGAAGGCCGCCATCTCGCGATACTGCGCCAGTTCCAGCTTGATCGAGCCCGCGACCGACTTCATCGCCTTGGTCTGCGCGGCGGAGCCGACGCGGCTGACCGACAGGCCGGTGTTCACGGCGGGGCGGATGCCCTGGTAGAACAGCTCGGTCTCGAGGAAGATCTGGCCATCGGTGATCGAGATCACGTTGGTCGGGATGAAGGCCGAAACGTCGCCGCCCTGCGTCTCGATGATCGGCAGCGCCGTCAGCGAGCCCGCGCCGTTGTCCTCGTTCAGCTTCGCCGAACGCTCCAGCAGGCGGGAGTGCAGGTAGAAGACGTCGCCGGGATAGGCTTCGCGGCCGGGCGGGCGGCGCAGCAGCAGCGACATCTGGCGGTAGGCGACGGCCTGCTTCGAGAGGTCATCGTACACGATCAGGCCGTGCATGCCGTTGTCGCGGAAGAACTCGGCCATCGCGGTCGCGGAGTAGGGTGCGAGGTACTGCAGCGGCGCGGGCTCGGACGCGGTGGAGGCCACGACGATGGAGTAGTCCATCGCGCCGGTCTCCTCCAGCTTCTTCACCAGCTGGGCGACGGTCGAACGCTTCTGCCCGACGGCGTTGTAGATGCAGTAGAGCTTCTTCGACTCGTCGTCGCCAGCCGCGTCGTTGTAGCTCTTCTGGTTCAGGATCGCGTCGAGCGCCACGGCGGACTTGCCGGTCTGGCGGTCGCCGATGATCAGCTCGCGCTGGCCGCGGCCGATCGGGATCAGCGCGTCGATGGCCTTGAGGCCGGTCGCCATCGGCTCGTGCACCGACTTGCGCGGGATGATGCCGGGGGCCTTCACGTCCGCGACGCGGCGCTCGGTCGCCTCGATCGGACCCTTGCCGTCGAGCGGGTTGCCGAGTGCGTCGACGACGCGGCCCAGCAGGCCCTTGCCCACGGGCACGTCCACGATCGCGCCGGTGCGCTTGACGGTGTCGCCTTCCTTGATCTCGGCGTCGGAGCCGAAGATCACGATGCCGACATTGTCGATCTCGAGGTTCAGGGCCATGCCCCGGACGCCGCCGGGGAATTCGACCATCTCGCCGGCCTGCACGTTGTCGAGGCCGTGCGCACGCGCGATGCCGTCGCCGACGCTGAGCACGCGGCCCACTTCGGAAACTTCGGCATCCTGACCGAAATTCTTGATCTGCTCCTTGAGGATCGCAGAGATTTCCGCGGCTTGAATAGCCATTATCCGACCTCTTTCATTGCGTTTTTCATGGCGGCGAGCTTCGAGCGGATCGAGGTGTCGATCATCTTCGAGCCCACCTTGACGACGAGACCGCCGATGATCTTCTCATCCACGGTCGTGTTCAGTGTGACGTCCCGGCCGACGGAGGCCTTGAGCGACTGCGACAGCGCCGCGCGCTGCTCGTCGGTCAGCGGCTTGGCGGAGGTGACCTCCGCCGTGACCTCGCCGCGCGCATCGGCGGCCAGCGCCTTCACGCCCTTGATGACGTCGGGCAGCACGAACAGGCGGCGGCGCGATGCCATCAGCGCCAGGCCGTTCGTGACGGTATTGCCCAGGCCCATCGCCTCGCCCAGCGCGCGCATGGCGTTCTGCTGGTCGGTGCGGCTGTAGACCGGGGAGGTGATGAGGTCGCGCAGGTCGGCGCTTTCTTCCAGTGCGGCTTCGAGCGCGGTCAGGTCACGCTCGACCTCGGCGACGCTGCCGTCTTCCTGTGCAAGCTCGAACAGAGCCGTCGCATAGCGTCCCGAGATACCGGAGACATGGGCGGATGCTGTGGCCAAGAGGACACCCCATTCTTGCGCGGACCGAACGCCCATGACCCTTGCCACGGCGCGCGGCCCGCAATTCGTTCTGGGCCGAGGAAACCGGCCTGCGGATGAAACTGCGCGGGTGATAGCAGAGCGTTCCCGCCGGGGCAACTGCGGGGTCCACACCCCGCGAAGATTCCGATTTCCCTTGCGGACAAGGCGTCGGGCGGTCTGCATACCACCGTAGACAATTTGTCGCGCGGCCGTCGCCGGGGCTCCGCGACAGATTCTGTCGCACCGGGCAGATGCCCCGTGGGCGTGCGAATCGTCACCCTGCCTGGCGGCTCGGCTCGGGCACCGGACCGGGCACCGCGATCCCGTCGAGCAGCCCGCGCCGCGCGCTCGCGCGTCGACCCGGCGGCAGCGCGTGG
>NZ_JAWDKL010000016.1:0-92423 GCF_032464675.1 Roseobacter sp. HKCCA0434 | reverse complement strand
ACATTCTACAACACCGAGCGGCCCCATTCCGCGCTCGATCGGCTCACGCCCGACGCCGCATACTGGGCGGGCTTCGAAGAGCAAAAAGCAGCATGAAACCTAAACCCGATACACCTTGGAAACGCTCCAAACCTGTCCGAATAGGTGGGACCATTTCAAACTACGCCTTCTCAGCGACGGCCCACACTTAGATCGCAAGGCTGTGGCGTCCTTCCGGTCTCGCATAGCTGTCGATCGTCATGGCGATCAGTCGCGCGAGATGACGCGACTCCGGCCGGATCACGAGACGTCCATCCGGGGTCCGGCGCACGGCGTCAGGCCAGCGCGCGGCGATCTGCGCCGTCATCTCGCGGACGCGGTCGGATTGTCCGAACCGTTCGGGCGCGATGGCGAAATCGCATAGGAGACGCTCGATCACGGCACCCCGCAGCCGATCGTCCCCGCCGAACGCATGACCACGTGCGGTCGACAGGCGGCCGCCCCTGATCCGGGCCACCCAGTCCGCGGTGCGAGCCGCGTTCTGGGCATAGCCCCACGGAGTACGGGAGATCGCCGAGGCGCCCAGCCCGAGCAGCACGTCCTCCGCATCGACCGTGTAGCCCTGGAAGTTCCGATGCAACGTGCCCGCGTCGGCGGCGCGGCTCAACGCGTCGCCAGGCCTCGCGAAGTGATCGAACCCGATCGCCCGGTAGCCCGACAGCCGCAGACGCCTCTCTGCGTGGCGCGACAGTGCGAGGCGGGCCTCCGGTCCTGGAAGCGCCGCCTCGTCGATCATCACCTGGCGGCGCGACACCCACGGGACATGCGCATACCCGTAAAGCGCCAGCCGATCGGGCGCGAGCGCGAGCACGGTCTCGAGCGTCGCATCCAGCGTCGCGACGGTCTGGTGCGGCAAGCCGTAGAGCAGATCCAGGTTGATCCCCGCGACGCCGCGTGCGCGCAACCCGTCGATCGCGCTGCGCGTGCAGTCGATGCCCTGCGGCCTGCCGATGGCAGCCTGCACCGCCGGATTGAAATCCTGTACCCCCAGCGAGGCGCGCGTCATCCCCCGCGCCGCGAGGACATCGAGGCGTGCATCGTCGAGCTCTGTAGGATCCACCTCGACGGCCGTCTCGGCTCCGACGGCGCGCGGCAGGCGCGCATCCAGCATCGTGAACAGCCGGTCGAGCAGGGCCGGCGGCAGCAATGTCGGGGTGCCGCCCCCCAGATGCAGACGCGAGACGGTCACATCCTGCGGCAGTTTGTCCGCGACCAGCGCGATCTCCGCTTCGAGCGTATCGAAATAGTCCTCCAGCGGCGCGTCGGTGCGCGTGCCCTGCGTGCGGCACGCGCAGAACCAGCACAGCCGACGACAGAACGGGATGTGCACGTAGAGCGAAATGCGGGCGCCCGGCTTTGTCTTGTCGAGCCAAGCGTTCATCGCCTTGGGGCCGACGGCATCGGTGAATTGCGTTGCCGGGGGATAGCTGGTGTAACGGGGCGCGCGGGTGCCGGAGGCGGGGATGTGATCGGTCATGAACCCTCCGTGCCGAAGAGAGGTACGGACACGCATTGACCTGGATCAATCCGTGCGACGCCACATAGCAAGAGGGGCATTCGATGGCAGGACTCAGACCGCTGACCGCCGTGCACGGCGCCTTGGCCACGCAGGATTGCGCGTCCTGTCCGATCCGCCATCGGGCCGTATGCGCCCGGTGCGACAGTGCCGAGCTTGGGCGCCTCGAGTCGATGAAGAGCTATCGCAGCTGGGCGGCAGGCGAGACGATCGCCCTCGAAGGCGACGCCCTGCCCTTCGTCGGCTCCATCGTGCGTGGCTGCGCGACGCTCACCCGCTCGCTCGAGGATGGGCGCGTCCAGATGGTCGGCCTGCTGATGCCCTCGGATTTCGTCGGGCGTCCCGGACGCGCCACGGCGCCTTACGAGGTAACCGCTGCGACCGACGTGACTTTGTGCCAGTTCGACCGTCAGCGGTTCGAGAACCTGCTGATCGATGCGCCGCAGGTCGCCGCGCGGCTGCTGGAGATGTCGCTCGATGAACTCGACGCCGCGCGCGACTGGATGTTGCTGCTCGGCCGGAAGTCCGCGCGCGAGAAGGTCGCGACCCTGCTCGCCCTCGTGCTGCGCCGGGCCGCCGCGGATGCGCGGCCGCTGCGCGCCGATCTGCCCCTCGGACGCGAGGCGATGGCCAGCTATCTGGGACTGACGATCGAGACTGTCAGCCGTCAGGTCTCCGCCTTGAAGCGTGACGGGGTGATCCGGCTCGACAATGGCGGTCGCACAGTGCTGTGCGACGACCTCGCGGCGCTTATGATCGAGGCCGGCGACGATGCCGATGGCGGGATGCCCGGCTGAGCCGTATTTCGCCCGGCGATTGATCCAGGTCAAAGCCCCGACCCCAGAACGATGCGATGCCGCCCCTGAACGCAGACAGGGGCTCGACATGCTCGACATCTTCAAACTGATCGCCTTGGGCGTCATCACACTCTTTGCGGCCATCGCGGCGGACTGGGCGCGCGACGCGGCGTACATGGTTCACGCGCTTCTCATCATGGGGATCGCGGCTGCACTGTTCATCTGGCAACTCCGCGCGATGCCGGTCTCCGGAGTGCCGACACCGGCACGTCCGGTCCCCGCCGATTACATGGACGGGCCGGTGCGGTTCGGCGTCATCGCGACCTCGTTCTGGGGTGTGATCGGCCTGCTGGCGGGTACCTTCATCGCCTTCCAACTGGCCTTCCCTGCGCTCAATTTTGAGTGGGGCCAGCCCTTCACCAATTTCGGGCGGCTCAGACCCCTGCATACCTCGGCAGTGATCTTCGCCTTCGGGGGCAACGCGCTGATCGCGACCTCGTTCTACATCGTCCAGCGGACCTGCGGCGCGCGGCTGTGGGGCGGCAACGCGGCCTGGTTCGTGTTCTGGGGCTACAACCTGTTCATCGTGCTGGCCGCGACCGGCTATCTGCTGGGGGCCACCCAGTCGAAGGAATATGCCGAGCCCGAGTGGTACGTGGACATCTGGCTGACGATCGTCTGGGTCGCCTACCTCGCAGTTTTCCTTGGCACGATCCTCAAGCGGCGCGAGCGGCATATCTACGTCGCCAACTGGTTTCTGCTGAGCTTCATCGTGACAGTCGCGATGCTGCACGTGGTCAACAACCTGTCGATCCCCGTGTCGATCTGGGGCTCCAAGAGCGTGCAGGTCTTCGCGGGCGTGCAGGACGCGATGACCCAGTGGTGGTACGGGCACAACGCGGTCGGCTTCTTCCTGACGGCCGGGTTCCTGGGGATGATGTACTACTTCATCCCCAAGCAGGCGGACCGCCCGATCTATTCCTACAAGCTCAGCATCATCCATTTCTGGGCGCTGATCTTCCTCTACATCTGGGCGGGGCCGCACCACCTGCACTACACCGCCTTGCCCGACTGGGCCGCGACGCTGGGCATGGTGTTCTCGATCATGCTGTGGATGCCCAGCTGGGGCGGTATGATCAACGGGCTGATGACTCTGCAGGGCGCGTGGGACAAGATCCGCACCGATCCGATCATCCGCATGTTCGTCGCCTCGCTCGCCTTCTACGGGATGAGCACCTTCGAAGGTCCGATGATGTCGATCCGCGCGGTCAACAGCCTCAGCCACTATACCGACTGGACCATCGGCCACGTGCATTCGGGCGCGCTCGGCTGGAACGGGCTCATCACTTTCGGGGCGATCTACTTCCTGGTGCCGCGCCTTTGGGGGCGGGAACGGATGCACTCGGTGGCCGCGATCAACACCCATTTCTGGCTCGCGACCGTGGGGATCGTCCTCTACGCGGCCTCGATGTGGGTCTCGGGGATCATGGAGGGGCTCATGTGGCGCGAGGTCGACGCCAACGGCTTCCTCGTCAACAGCTTCGCCGACACCGTGGACGCCAAGTTCCCGATGTATGTCGTGCGCGCGCTCGGCGGCACGCTCTACCTCGCCGGTGCCCTCGTCATGTCTTGGAACATCTGGCGGACGATCCGCGTCCCCCAGGCCCGTCCCACCACCGTTGCCATTCCCGCGGAGTGACCCGATGAGCAAGGATCCCCATAGCCCGAATTACGACCCGGCACACGACCCCAGGGTCGTCACCCCGAAGGAGGCGCTGGCCACCGGCGACCTTCCCAACGAGCTGCCGCATCACGCGAAGACCATCACCTTCCACCAGCGGCTGGAGCGCAACGCGACGCTTCTGCTCGCCGCGTCCTTCGCGGTCGTGACGGTGGGCGGCATCGTCGAGATCGCGCCGCTGTTCTGGCTGGAGAACACGATCGAGGAGGTCGAGGGGATGCGCCCCTACTCCCCGCTCGAACTGGCCGGGCGCGACATCTACATCCGCGAGGGCTGCTATACCTGCCACAGCCAGATGATCCGCCCCATGCGCGACGAGACCGAGCGCTACGGCCACTACAGCCTGGCGGCGGAGTCGATGTACGACCATCCGTTCCAATGGGGCTCGAAACGCACGGGGCCGGACCTCGCAAGGGTGGGCGGGCGCTATTCGGACGAATGGCATGTCGATCACCTGACGGACCCGCAATCGGTGGTGCCCGAAAGCGTGATGCCTCGCTACGCCTTCCTCGCCGACGCACGGATCGACACCCGCGACGTGGACGCCCTGCTGGCCACCCACCGCTTCGTCGGCGTGCCCTATACCGACGACATGATCGCCGAGGCGCGCGCCGACATGCGCGTGCAGGTCGATCCGATGGGCGACTATGACGGCCTGCTCGACCGCTATCCCGGCGCGCAGGTGCGCAATTTCGACGGCTTTCCGGAGCTGACGGAGATGGATGCACTGATCGCCTATCTCCAGATGCTTGGCACCCTTGTCGACTTCTCGACCTTCACCCCCGATGACAGCCGCTGAGGACGAGCAATGGACACCTATTCCTTCCTGCGCGAACTGGCCGACAGCTGGGTCCTGCTGATCCTGACGCTGATCTTCGTCGGCGTGATCCTCTGGTCCTTCAGACCGGGCGCGCGCCCGATCCACGACGATGCAGCCGCCGTGCCGTTCCGTCATGAAAGACCCGCCGCGCCGGTCATCGCGGGCTGTGCACAGGCGTGCGAGGGCTGCACCTGCACCGCCAATTCCACGAGGAGCCACGGTCATGGCTGACGCCCCCAAGATCGACGACGCCACCGGCACCGAGACCACTGGCCACAGCTGGGACGGCATCGAGGAGCTGAACACCCCCCTGCCGCGCTGGTGGCTGTGGACCTTCTACGCCACGGTGGTCTGGGGGCTGATCTACACGATTCTGTTCCCCGCCTGGCCGCTACTGTCCGGTGCGTCGGCAGGGATGCTGGGCTATTCCACCCGGGGCGAGGTCGCGGCGGAGATAGAGCGCGTCGAGCTTTCCAACGCGGATCTGACCGACAGCCTGACCACCATCGACCTGGCGGTACTGGAGGCTAACGAGGAGCTTCATCGGTTCGCCGTGCAGGCTGGGCGCGGGGTTTTCGCGGCCAACTGCTCTCAATGCCACGGCGCGGGCGCCGCCGGTGTCGTGGCTTCCGGCTATCCCAACCTGCTCGACGACGACTGGCTGTGGGGCGGCACGCTGGAGGAGATCGCCTTCACCGTCCGCCACGGTATCCGCAACGAGGACGATCCCGACGCGCATTATTCCATGATGCCGTCCTTCGACTGGATGGAGGAAGACGAGCTCGAGCGCATCACCGCCCATGTGCGCAGCCTGTCGGGACTCGAACACGATGCCGGAGCGGCAGCGGCCGGTGCGGGGGCCTTCCTCGACAACTGCGCCGCCTGTCACGGGGAGTACGGACTCGGCAACCGCGATCTCGGCGCGCCGAACCTCGCCGACGCGATCTGGCTGCGTGGCGGAACCGAGGAGGCCATTCTCGCGCAGCTGGTGAATCCGCGCCACGGCGTGATGCCGCCTTGGATCGACCGGCTGGGCGAGGCGGAGGTGCGCGCCGTCGCCGCCTATGTGCACGGACTGGGCGGCGGCGAGGCGCAGATCGGCCCGACCCCCACGGGCGCGGAGACCGGCGCCGCAGTCGAGGTGCCGGACGCGACCTTCCCGGCGGAGGCCGAACGGACGCCGCGCGACGCAGGTGCGGGCGACGTGGCTCCCATTGATTGAACCGCACGGCAACCGGCTGCCGGGGCGCGCGAGGTTGATCCAGATCAACGCGCGCGCCCTTCCATGCCACTAGACCCGGCAACGCAACGAACCGGAATCGAGCCCAGACATGGCCAGTGACGCGCCACCCCTCTTCGCCGCACGCGAGCCCATCTTTCCTCGCCGGGTCTCGGGCCCCTTCCGTCGCCTGAAATGGGCGATCCTCACGATCACGCTCGCCATCTACTACGTGACGCCTTGGATCCGCTGGGACCGGGGCCCGAACCTCCCCGACCAGGCCGTTCTCGTGGATCTCGCCAGCCGCCGGTTCCACTTCTTTTGGATCGAGATCTGGCCGCACGAGTTCTATTTCGTTGCGGGCTTGCTGATCATGGCCGGGCTGGGCCTGTTCCTGTTCACCTCGGCACTGGGGCGGGTCTGGTGCGGCTATGCCTGCCCGCAGACCGTCTGGACAGATCTGTTCCTGACCGTCGAGCGCTGGATCGAGGGCGACCGCAACGCACGTATCCGCCTGAACGACGCACCGTGGACCGCGCGGAAATGGCGGCTGCGCCTGTCCAAATGGCTGAGCTGGCTGGCGATCTCGGTCGCGACGGGCGGGGCATGGGTCTTCTACTTCGCCGACGCCCCGACGCTCCTGCACAGGCTCGTGACGGGTCAGGCAGCACCCGTCGCCTATGTGACCGTTGCGATCCTGACGGCCACGACATTCACGCTCGGCGGCTTCCTGCGCGAACAGGTCTGCATCTACATGTGCCCCTGGCCGCGCATCCAGGCCGCGATGATGGATCCCGGCACGTTGACCGTCGGCTATCGCGACTGGCGAGGAGAGCCGCGCGGCAAGGGCGGCATCCGGCGCCGGCAAGCGGCGGCCGAGGCGGTCGGCGGCGGCGCGGCCACCGCCCGCTACGGTGCTGCGGCCGACAAGGACCAGGCGCTGCCGCGCACCGCCCGTACGGGCGAGACGCTGGGCGACTGCATCGACTGCAACGCCTGTGTCGCCGTTTGCCCGATGGGCATCGACATCCGCGAGGGGCAGCAGATGGAGTGCATCACATGCGCGCTGTGCATCGACGCCTGCGACGAGGTGATGGCGAAGATCGGCCGCCCCCGCGGGCTCATCGACTACCTCGCCCTCGACGACCGCCCGCCGACCCGTCCCGGCGAAACGGCCGAGGTCGCGGCCTTCACGGCTACGCCGTCGGGGGACGTCGCGGACTCCGACCGGCCTGCTTGGCAGCCCAAGCCCGTCTGGCGCCACGTCTTCCGGCCGCGCACGATCCTCTACACCGTCGCGTGGGCCGCGATCGGGGTCGCCCTCGTCGTCGCTCTCTTCATACGGCCCGAGATCGACATGACCGTCGCCCCCGTGCGCAACCCGACTTTCGTGACGCTCTCGGACGGCTCGGTCCGCAATGCCTACGACATCCGCCTGCGCAACAAGCATGGCGAGGCGCGCCCCTTCCAGCTGTCGCTCGGCGACGCGCCTGCGCTGACCGTCGCGGTCGAGGGCGCCCCGGACAGGCTGGTGGAGGTTCCCGCCGACAGCACCCGGCTGACACGTGTCTATGTCCTCGCCGCACCTGACACCGCCGCCGCCAGGCGCGAGCGCACCGCGATCCGGCTCTGGGTCGAGGACACGATCTCGGGCGAGCGGTCCCACGAGGACACGATCTTCAACGGAAAGGAGAGCTTCGATGAACGCAGCGGCAGCGCAGGCTGAGAAACCCCTCGCAGGCTGGCACATCGCGGCCATGTTCGTCGGTGGGTTCGGAATCATCATCGCCGTCAATCTGGCGCTGGCGATCAGCGCCGTGCGGACCTTTCCCGGCAAGGAGACGGAGTCGAGCTACGTCGCCTCCCAGCGGTTCGACGCCGACCGCGCGGCGCAGGACGCGCTGGGATGGACCCTTGATGTGACGCTCGACGCGACCGCCTTGCGGCTGGCGGTCACCGGACCCGACGGCGCGACCATCCAGCCCCGGATCGTCGCCGCTACGCTCGGTCGCGCGACCACCGTCGCGGACGACATGACGCCCGCCTTCGCATGGACCGGCTCCGCTTGGTCGGCCCCGGTCGCGGTGGGGGACGGCAACTGGAACGTGCGACTGGACCTGCGCGCAGCAGACGGCACGCCCTTCCGCCGCCGGATCCCGCTGAGGGTCGCGCGATGAGCGTCGCCGCCTGCCCCGGCTGCGCGGCACTTCCCGCCGATCTCGTGCTTCCGGCCGCGGGCAGTCGGACGATCGACATCGCCCTGCCCGGCATCCGGTGCGCGGGCTGTATCGCGAGCGTCGAGCGCGCGCTCGCGGACGAATCATCTGTGTGCACGGCGCGCGTCAACCTGGCCGCGCGGCGGGTGCGCGTCTCGCTTCGACCCGGTGTGCCGGCCGATGCCGCCCTCGCCGCCCTGCGCCGGGCGGGATACGACGCGATGGAGCTGGACGGCGCTGCGCTGGAAACCGTCGCCGAGGATGGTCAGCGCCACCTGCTCCCCCGGATCGCCGTCGCCGGCTTCGCGATGATGAACGTCATGGCGTTGTCGGTCGCCGTCTGGTCCGGCGCGGGCGAGGCGACGCGCGCCCTCTTCCACTGGGTTTCGGCCGCCATCGCCCTGCCCGCGCTTGCCTTTTCTGCCGTGCCCTTCTTCCTTTCCGCCTTCGCGGCGTTGAGGGCCGGGCGGCTCAACATGGACGTGCCCATCGCGCTCGCCATCGCGCTGGCCGCGGGCACCTCGCTCTACGAGACCGCTTTCGCGGGCGGGCAGGACACCTGGTTCGACGCCGCCTTGTCTCTGACCTTCTTCCTGCTCGTCGGACGCTATCTTGAGGGGCGCGCGCGCGGGGCCGCCCGCTCCGCCGCGGCCGAGCTGACCGCGCTCGAGCTGCCGCGCGCCACCCGTCTGACCGAGACAGGGCGCGAGGTCGTCGAGGTTGCCGCACTCGCCGCCGGAGACCGGATCGCGCTCGCCGCGGGTGCCCGCGTTCCGGTGGACGGCGTGGCCGAAGCGGCCGCCACGCTCGATCGCTCGGCCCTGACCGGAGAGGCCGACCCGGTCCGCATCGCGGCAGGTGCACCGGTCTGCGCGGGCGAGGTCGTGCTCGACGCCCCGCTGGTCATCCGGGCAGCAGCCCGAGCCGAGGACAGCACGCTGCGACGGCTCGCGCGGCTGGTCGAGGTCGCCGAGACGGGCCGCCATCGCTATTCGGGCATCGCCGACCGCGCCGCGCGTCTCTATGCGCCGGTGGTGCACGGACTGGCCGCTCTCGCCTTCTTCGGCTGGTGGATCGCGACCGGCGAGGCGCACCGCGCCATCGGCATCGCGACGGCCACCCTCATCATCACCTGCCCCTGCGCCCTGGCCCTCGCCGTGCCCGCGGTCACGGCGGCCATGACCGGGCGGCTGTTCGGGCGCGGCATCCTCCTCAAGTCGCCGACGGGGCTGGAGCGGCTGGCCGAAATCGACACGGTGCTGTGCGACAAGACGGGAACACTGACCGAGGGCGTTGCACGGCTACCCGATCTCGACCCCGAGGCGGCCGCGGTCGCCCGTGCCCTGGCGCGGGCCTCGGATCATCCGGTGTCGCGTGCGGTGGCACGCGCCTTGCCCGACGGCCCCCATGCCCCGCTTACCTCGATCGAGGAAGTGCCTGGCGACGGCGTTCACGGCCTTTGGAACGGCGCACCCGTGCGCTTGGGTCGCGGCCCGGACGGTCCGGTGCTCGATCTGCCCGGCTGGCGGTTTCCCCTCGCGCTGACCGAGCATCTCCGCCCCGGCGCGGGGCAGATGGTGGCGCAACTGAAGCGGATGGGCTTCTCCGTCGAACTGGTGACCGGCGACACCGCGGCGCGCGCCCGCGCCCTGGCTGCGCGGCTCGGCATTGCCGAGGTCCATCCCGCCCTGTCGCCCGGAGACAAGTCGGCGCTCGTCCATGAGCGCGCCGAGGCCGGGGCGCGCGTCCTGATGCTGGGCGACGGCCTGAACGACGCCGCCGCGCTGGCGAGCGCCCATGCCTCCCTCGCACCGGGCACGGCGCTTGATGCGGCACGGGTGGCTGCGGATGGCGTGATCCTGGGCGAAGACCTGCGTGCCGTGGCGGACACGTTGCGGCTGGCGCGCCGCGCGCGGCGCCGGATCCGGCAGAACCTCGCGCTTGCGGTCCTCTACAACGCCGTGGCGATCCCGGTCGCGGTTGCGGGGCTGGCGACACCGCTGATGGCCGCCGCCGTGATGTCGTCCTCCTCCATCCTCGTCGTGCTGAACGCGGTGCGGCGATGAACGTGCTCGTCGTGCTGATCCCGGTTTCGCTCTGCCTCGGCACTGCCGGGCTTGTCGCCTGCCTCTGGACGCTGCGCCACGGGCAGTACGAGGATCTGGAGGGCGACGCCGCGCGCATCCTCATCGACGCGCCGGGCGATAGCTCCGCGCGCCCCGCCCCGACCACCGACCCAGAACCGGAGGATGCCCGATGGCCCCCAGCTACCTGACCCGTTCTCGCCTCGCCTGGACCGGCCTTGCGCTGATCACCGCCGGTTTCGGCATCAAGGCCGTGACGGGGCCGCTGGACCTGCCGTCATGGAGCGTGCCGGTTGCCTACTTCACGACCCTCGTCGGAGCCGCGATCCTGTTCGTCGGCTGGGTTCGCTGGCGGGCGCGGTAGGGCCTGCCGCCCGGTCGCTCAGTCCCGCCCGCGCAGCGCGTCGCGCAGCTCGTTCTTGCGGATCTTGCCTGTGCTGGTCTTGGGCAATTCACCGAAGATCACCCGCTTGGGCCGCATGAACCCGGCCAGCCGGGCGCGCGCGTGGTCGAGCAACTCCGCCTCGCTCGCCTCCCCCGCCAGCTCGACGAAGGCGCAGGGCACCTCGCCCCATTTGTCGTCAGGCATGGCGACGACGGCGACCGCCGCGACCGCCGGATGCGAGTACAGCGCCTTCTCCACCTCGATGGAGGAGATGTTCTCCCCGCCCGAAATGATGATGTCCTTCGACCGGTCGCGGATCTCGATATAGCCGTCTGGGTGTTGCACCGCGATGTCGCCCGACCAGAACCAGCCGTCGCGAAAGGCGCGCGCGGTCTCCTCGGGGGCCTTGAGATACCCCTTCATCACGATATTCCCCCGAAACACCACTTCGCCCTGCGTGCTGCCGTCCCAAGGGACGGGCGTGCCCGTCTCGGGATCGAGCACCAGCACGTCCTCCTCCAACTCGTAGGCGACGCCCTGCCGGGCCTTCATCTCGGCCAGCCGGTCGGGGGGCAGCGCGGACCAGTCCGGTTTCTCCGCGCAGACCACGGCGGGACCGTAGACCTCGGTCAGGCCGTAGACATGGGTGACGGTGATGCCCATCGCCTCCATCGCGCCGATCACGCTGGCCGGTGGCGGCGCGGCGGCGGTCATCATCTCGATCTTCTGCGAAAACTCCCGCGAGCCCGCCGCCCCCGCGATCATCGACATGATGATCGGCGCGCCGCACAGATGGGTGACGCCGTGATCGGCGAACGCATCGTAGATCGCGTCCGCCCGCGGCGCGCGCAGGAAGACATGCGTGCCCGCAAGCAGCGTGATCGTCCACGGAAAGCACCAGCCGTTGCAGTGGAACAGCGGTAGCGTCCACAGATAGACCGGGTGGTGCGGCATCTCCCAGGTCACGACGTTGTTGACCGCGTTCGTCCAGGCGCCACGATGCGAATAGACCACCCCCTTGGGCCGCCCCGTCGTGCCGGAGGTGTAGTTGAGCGCCAGCGCATCCCACTCGTCATCCGGCAGGGTGTAGGCGAAAGCGGGATCGCCCTCCGCCAGCAGAGCGTCATAGGTCAGAGCGCCGATCCGCTCCCCGCCCGGCCCTTCGGAATCCTCGATATCGACGATCGTCAGGTCGCGCCCGCTGATCGCGACCGCCTCGGCGGCGAGCGCGGAATATTCGGTGTCGACCAGCAACACCTTCGCCTCGCCGTGGTCGAGGATATAGGCGATCGTCGCCGCATCCAGCCGCGTATTGTTGGCGTTCAGCACCGCGCCGAGCATCGGCACGGCCAGCGCACATTCCAACGCTTCGGGGATGTTCGGCGCGATCAGCGCCACGGTGTCGCCCTTGCCGATCCCCCGGCCTGTCAGAGCGGAGGCGAGCCGCCTGCACCGCTCGGCCACCTCGCCCCAATTGCGACGGATCCGCCCGTGGATCTGCGCGGGCAGCTCGGGATGCACCCGCTCCACCCGCTTGAGGATCGACACCGGCGACAGCGCGGTGTGGTTGGCGCCGTTGCGCGCCAGCTCAGGCCCGTCGTAGATCATTCGCCCGTCCACTCCGGCATCGGACGCTTCGTCGTGAAGGCGCCGATCCCCGCCTCCGCATCGCGCGCCATCATGTTTTCCGCCATCACCTGCCCGGCATAGGCATAGGCCTCCTCCAGCCCCATCTCCGCCTGGCGGTAGAAGGCGCGCTTGCCGATCCGCACGGCGGCGGGCGACTTGTCGGCGATGGTGCGCGCCATCCGCATCGCCGCGTCCTCGACCTCGTGGGCTGGCACCACCCGGTTCACCAGCCCCATCTCCGCCACTCGGGCGGCGGGCAGGAACTCGCCCAGTAGCAGCATCTCCATCGCAATCTTGCGCGGCACGCTACGCGACAGCGCCACCATCGGCGTCGAGCAGAAAAGCCCGATATTCACCCCCGAAGTGGCGAAGGTCGCATCCTCCGACGCCACCGCCAGATCGCAGGACGCGACCAGCTGGCACCCCGCGGCGGTGGCGATGCCCGTCACTTCGGCGATGACTGGCTGCGGCAGCCGCACGATGCGCAGCATCATCCGCGAGCATTGCGCGAAGAGGTCCTGAAAATACTGGAATCCCCCATCGGCATCCGCGCGCCGCGCGGTCATTTCCTTCAAATTGTGCCCCGCGCAGAAATGCGGCCCGGCGCTGCGCAGGATCACGGCCTTCACCTCCCGATCCTCCGCGATCGCGTCGAGCATGTCCGACAGCGCGGCCAGCATCGCCTCCGACAGCGCGTTGATCGCGCGCGGCGCGTTCAGCGTCAGTACCGCCACGCCGTCGCTATCGCTGCGCAGCAGCAGGTCGCTGGATTTCGGATTGCCGTCCATGTGCCGCGTCCCCTCTTTCATCGTGCCACCCGCGCGGGCAGCAGCCTGCGATCATCCTAACGGCCTCTGAGCCGCCCCTGTCCAGCGCCGCACCTCAGATCGCAAGGTCCAGCCGTGGTTTCCAGAACGGGCGGAACAGCTCGATCTTGGGGCAGCGGTTCATCACCACCTTCAGCCCCGCCTCCTCGGCCAGCTTCGCCGCGCGGTCGTCGTAGACGCCGATCTGAGCCCACAGCACCTTCGCCCCGATGGCGATGGCCTGCTCGGCGATGGCGTAGAGTTCCTCCTTGGGGCGGAACACCTCGACCATGTCCACCGGACGGTCGATCTCCGCCAGCGAATGGGCGACGGGAAGGCCCCGGATTTCCGTGAGGGCCGGATTGGGGTTGACCGGGATCATGTCGTAGCCCGTCTCGTGCAGCACGCGCAGCACGCCGTAGCTGAATTTGGTCTTGTCGGCACTGGCACCCACCATCGCGATGGTCCTCACCGATTTCAGGATGTCGGCCAGATAGGCCGGGTCGTAATCGTAGAGATCGTCGATCGCGGCGGCGGGCATGGGTCAGGCCTCCTTCGGTGTGGCGATATCCGCCTTCAGCTCATGCGGCTCCAGCGGGTCGAGGAAAGGATTGCGGTAGAGCCGGTCGTGGCTCTCCACCCCGACCTCCAGCGCGATGTCGCCGACCGGCCGCGCGACACACAGCAGGACATAGCCCGCCGCGAGCTGCCGGTTGTTCAGCGCCACCTGCCGCCGTTGGTCAACCTCGCCCGACACCAGCTTCGCCGCGCAGGTGATGCACCCGCCATAGCGGCAGCCATAGGGCAGGTCGACGCCCGCCTCCCGCAACGTGTCGAGCAGCGGGCGGCGGGCATCTACCTCCACCACCGCGCCATCCCGGTTGGCGAGCGTCACGCGGCAGGTCCCACTCACAGCCAGATATCGCTGGTGCAGTCGCCGCCGGGATAACGGCTTTCGTGGCAACGCGAGGGGCCGTTCGGCTCCTGCCCGAAATCGACGATGAAGTCGGGATTGATGCTCATGCCGCCATTCTCGACATCGCAGTCGATCATCACCATCACTCCGCCCTGCGTGCGGATCTCGGGATAGAACTGGTTGTCCCAGGTCGAGAACAGCGAGGTCGTGACGTAGAGCCGCCGTCCGTCGAGGCTCAGCTGGAACATCTGCGGCCCGCCCGCGACCTTCACGCCGTTGACCTCCGGCGCGCGGCCCAACAGCCCACCCATCCAGACTTGTCCGGTCAGCCTTGGATTGTGCGGGTCGCTGATGTCGTATTGCCGCATGTCGCCGTGCAGCCAGTTGTTGAGGTAGAGATACCTGTCATCCATCGAGACGAGGATCGCGCTCATCACCCCCGGCACCGGGATCGGCCATTCGGGATGCGGCTCGTTCTCGACGTCGATGATCTTCTCCCACTCCCACTTGCCAGCCTCGGATTTCCAGAAATGGATGACGTTGGCACTCAGCGCCGCCCCGCAAAAGCCGTGGCTGCTGTCGGGATCGTGGTGGAACTTCACCTCCAGCGGGATCAACCCGTCCTCGCCCAGATACATGGTCTCGACGGGCTTTCGCGCCTCGAAATCCCACAGATGCAGGCGGCGGCCGTATTTCAGATGGCCCACTTCTTCCAGATCGAACCCCGGCATGAAGGTGTTGGGCGCCGCCCATTCGGACGAGACCATCACGTTGTGGCGTGGCTGATACCAGAAATCATAGCTGAACGGGATGTCGCCCATCGTCGCTTCCCAGCGCCCGACGATCTCGAACTCCTTGTTCAGGTGCAGGTAGCCGCCCGGCGCCTCCCCCTTCGCGTTGCCGAGGAAGGAGATGATGATCTCCGAGCCCAGACAATGCACCGTATGCGGGCCGCTCAGGTCGGTCTTGGCCTTGATCTCCGCCCCGTCGATCGTCTTGTGCAGGCGCGGCGCGCGCGGATCGGTGGCGGTGTCGACGATATGGATATTGTTCGACCGCACGCCGGGCACCAGCAGATATTTCCGGCTCATCCCCGCATCGTCATGGCAAGAGGAGCAGGCATTCCATCCCATGTGGTGCAACTCGTCCCCGATGCCCGGCATCTCGAGCCGGTGGATCACCTGGCTGTAAGTCGGGCTGTCGGGATCGACGTCGATCGTGGCGAGGTAGTCGGGCTTCTGGATACCCGTGCCGGTATAGATCGCAATGGTGTAGATCAGCTTCTCCCGTGGCGCCTTGATCGCCTCCGCGGGGCTTGCGTAGCCCGGTCCGCAGCATGAGCCATCCATCGCCGCGTCCTCCCTTGCGACCTGCTTGCGATTCTCGTAAATCGAGAACAGGATTCTCGCAAGGTAAAACCATGCAACTCGAACGGCTCGTCCTGATCCTGGAGATCGTCGCGCAGAAGGGCGAGGCGACCGTGGCCGAGATCTGCGCCCATTCCGACCTGCCCAAACCCTCTGCCTACCGGCTGGTGCAGGATCTCGTGGATACGGGCTTGCTGGAGCCTGTGGCCCGTGGCCGCTTCGAACTGGGGCTGCGGCTGCGGCGGATGACGCAGGCCGAACAGTCCGATCAGGTTCTCCTCGATCTGATCGCGCCGAAGCTCAGGCGCGCGGCGACCGAGATGGGGTCCGCCTTCTTCCTGTCACGGCTGCGCGGCAGGTCCGTCGAGATCATCCATGTCGAAACGCCCGAAACCGGCGTTTCCTTCCTGCATCCCGGCTTGGGCAAGCGGCCCTTGCACGCCTGTTCCTGCTCCAAGGCCGTCGCGGCCTTTTCCCCCGATCTGATCCCGACCGCCGAGATGGCAGGCCGCCTGCGCGCCTATACCGAGTTCACCCTGACCAGCCTGCCCGACTTGGAGGCGGAGTTCGCAACCATCCGCCAGCGCGGCTTCGCCGAATGCGTCGAGGAGATCGAGCGCGGCATGTGCTCGGTCGCGGCCCCGCTCGCCCCGCAGGGGCCGGGGGCGGCGCTATCCATCGGCGCTGCGGGAACCGTGCGGGTCTTCACGCCCGACTTCCGCGCCGAACTGGGCCAGACGCTCATCGGACTCGCACAGGAGATCGCCTCCGGCCTCGGCTGGGACCGCTCGCAGGATATCAGGCGGGCGCAGGAAGCGCACCTCTAGGAATTGGGGCGGCCAGTTGCCGCGAGTTGTGGCGCGGTCCACTCCGAGGATTTTCGCTGAAACCTTTTTCGATTGGCGAAGCGTCCCTTCTCCGCCTCGGCGAGACATCATCCGTGCACCCGTGTGACCGCCGCTCGCCGCCCTTACAAATCATGAGGCGTCGAAAAGTCGGCGACCCCGACCCCCCGGAAAGGGGCGCCGACAGACCGAGCGTGCGACAGCAGACAGGTCCCTTTCCAGTACCCGGCCAATTGGCCTTGGCAAGATTAATGTTATAACGTAACTATATCTATGTGTCAGCAGTGCGCTGATCCGCACCAAGGGAAAGCATGTCGGGAAATCTCGGAAAGATCGCCCTCCGCAAACGAAGGCGCACGGTCTGCCCGATGGCCAGCTACGACGCGCTGCCCGCTCCCCTGCGCAAGTGGCTCGCCACCGCGGCGCTGCCTTGGTCGCCCGCCTCCTGCCGCGCGATCTGGCAAAGATCGCGCGCGACCGGCGAACCTCTCGAAACCACGCTCGCACGGCTCGACCGGGCCGAGGAGAGGGCGCTCGCGCGCATCGCCCGCCCGGACGATGCCGCCAATTTGGCAACCCGGCCCACCGTCATATCTTGAGCCTTCGAAAGGACACCCCATGAAGTCGATCACCATCGCCCTGGTCGCCACGACCGCCGCCGCGCCGCTCTTTGCGCAGCAAACGCGCGAGATGGACGCGCATGTCCACGGCGTCAGCACGCTCGAAATCGCCGTCGAGGGCACCACGGTGGAGATGAACCTGATCGCGCCGGGTGCCGATATCGTCGGTTTCGAATACGAAGCCACCAGCGACGCGGACCTAGACGCCGTCGATGCGGCGATCCGCACCCTGCTGATGCCCGAGACCATCGTCACCCTGCCCGACGCCGCCGACTGCCGCCTGGCCGAGGTGCTGGTCCACCTGCATGGCCACGATGAGCACAATCACGACGCCGACATGGAAGAGGCCGACCACGCGCATGATCACGCGGATGAGCAGGAGGAAGACCACGATCACGGCGCAAACCACGAGGGCGAGCACGATGACGCGGCCGGTGCCGTGCACAGCGAGTTCCACGCCCGATATGTCTTCGATTGCCAGTCCCCGGACGCGCTGACCGCAATCTCCCTGCCCTTCTTCGACCGCTTCGAGACCGCGCAGGAAGTCGAGGCAGTCTATGTCCTCGATACCGGCGCAGGCCAGGCGGAGATCACCCGCGACGCGCCCGAACTGACTCTCGACCGACCGTGACCGATGCCGCCCTCGCCCTGACCGACCTAAGCTTCGCCTGGCCCGGCGGGGGCAGCTTCGCGATCCACTGCCCCACCTTCACGCTCCGCCGCGGCGAGAGGGTCCTGCTGCTGGGCGAAAGCGGCTCGGGCAAGTCCACGTTGCTCTCGCTGATCTGTGGCATCGTCACGCCCGACCAAGGCCAGGTCGAGGTCGACGGCATCGATATCGGCGCCCTGCGCCCCGGTGACCGCGATCGCTTCCGGGCCGAACGGATCGGCGTCATCTTCCAGCAATTCAACCTGCTGCCCTACGCCTCCGTCGCCGACAACATCGCCCTGCCCCTGCGCTTCGCCCCCGACCGCCGCGCCCGCGCGGGAGACCCGCGGGCCGAGGCCGCGCGGCTCTGCGCCGCGCTCGCCCTGCCCGACACCGTCCTTGCCACCCCCGCGGGCCGCCTCTCTACCGGCCAGCAACAGCGCGTCGCCGCTGCTCGCGCCCTGATCGGCGCCCCCCCGCTGATCGTGGCGGACGAGCCGACCTCCGCCCTCGACGCGACCGCGCAGGACGGGTTTCTCCGACTGCTGTTCGATCAGGCCGAGGAGGCGGACTCCTCCATCCTGATGGTCAGCCACGACGCCCGCCTCGCCGACCGTTTCGACCGCGCCGTCGCCCTCACCGACATCGTCCGCAGGCAAAGGGCCGCCGCATGATCCTGCGCCTCGCCGCCCGCTCGCTCCTCGCCCGTGCGCTGACCGTCGGCATGACCGTGCTCGCCATCGCGCTGTCGGTCATGCTCTATCTCGGCGTGGAGAAGGTCCGCGAGGGCGCGCGCGCCAGCTTCTCCGACACCATCTCCGGCACCGACCTGATCGTCGGCGCACGCTCCGGCTCGGTGCAGCTGCTGCTGTACTCCGTCTTCCGCATCGGAAACGCCACCAACAACCTCAGCTGGCAGAGCTATCTCGACATCGCCGCCCGGCCCGAGGTCGACTGGATCGTCCCGATCTCGCTCGGCGACAGCCACCGGCAGTTCCGCGTCATGGGCACCACCCCCGGCTTCTTCGAGCATTACCGCTATCGCGGCGGTCGCGCGCTGGACATGGCGGAGGGCGAGCGCATCGACGACCTCTACGACACCGTGATCGGCGCGGAGGTGGCGGAAACCCTGGGCTATGCCGTCGGCGACCCGATCGTGGTCTCGCACGGTCTCGCCTCCTTCACCGACCATGCCGATCAACCCTTCCGGGTATCCGGCATCGTCGCGCGCACCGGCACGCCGGTGGACCGCACCGTGATCGTCGGGCTCGAGGCGATCGAGGCGATCCACGTCGACTGGCAGCGGGGCGCGCGCATCCCCGGTCGCACCACCCCGACCGAGGCGATCCGGCAGATGGACCTGACCCCGACCGCCATCACCGCCGCCCTGATCGGCACGGACTCGCGCCTGCAGATCTTCGCCCTGCAACGCGCCATCAACGACTATCCGGAGGAACCGCTGATGGCGATCCTGCCGGGCGTCGCCCTGGCCGAGCTGTGGCAGATCGTCGGTGTGGCCGAGAGCGCGCTGACCGCCGTGGCGGTCATGGTGGTGGTCACGGCGCTGCTCGGCATGATGGCGATGATCTTCGCGAGCCTCGGCGAACGCCGCCGCGAGATGGCGATCTGGCGCGCGATGGGAGCGCGGCCCGTCACCATCCTCGGCCTGCTGGTGCTGGAGGCGATGCTGACCGCCGCCGCGGGCGCGCTCTTGGGCATCGCCCTGCTCTACGCCGCGCTCGTCATCGCGCAGCCGATCGTCGATTCGGCCTATGGCCTATGGCTGCCGATCGCTCCACCGGGCGCGCGCGACCTGATCGCTCTCGCAACCGTGATCGGGGCCGCCGCGTTGGTCAGCCTGATCCCGGCGCTCAGGGCCTACCGCCTGTCGCTCGCCGATGGCATGATGGTGAGGATATGACCCGACACACCCCGACATCCCTGACCCGGCGCGGCCTCTTGCTGACGACCGCCGCCGCGGGCGCGCTCCTGCCCCACGCGGCCCTCGCCGCGACCCATACCGAGATCACCTGGGACGACCTGATCCCGGCGGGCCTCCCCTACCCCGAGATCATCGGAGAGGGTGACCTGGACGAGGTCGCAGACACCTGGGCACCGATCTTCGACGCCAATGCCTTCAAGCTGAACGAGGATCTCGACGGCGCCGAAATCAAGATGCCGGGCTACATCATCCCGCTCGACGTCGAGGGCGACGCGATGACCAGCTTCATGCTGGTCCCCTATATCGGCGCTTGCATCCACACGCCGCCGCCGCCACCCAACCAGCTCGTCTTCGTCGAGACCGAGGAGCCCTGGCCCCTCGAACAGATCTGGGACGCGATCTGGGTCTATGGCCGCATGACCGCCCGGCTTCAGGACACCGAACTGGGCGAGACCGGCTACGAGATCGCGGCGGAGCGGATCGAGATCTACGAGTGGTGACACCCGCGAAGGCGTGATCGTCGCACAGCCCCTTTCGCGATTGCGGCAGGGGCAGGACTTGCTATCGTGCCGCCCATGTCCGACCCCTCCAAACCCGCCGTGACGAAATGGCTGCCGCTCGCGGCGGTCGGCCTCGTCGCGGTCGTGGCCGCACTCGTCGTCCTGCCGATGCTGCGCGGCGACGCGTCATCCGCCGCCCTTCCGGCACCCGGCCTACCGCAACCCGTGGACGCCGACGGCCTGATGCGCGGGCAATACCCCGTCACGATGGCCGTTCTGGGCGAGGTCTACGCCGCCTTCGCCGAGGTCGAGGAGGACGCGATCTATGACGGTCTTGCGCAGGTGGCGGCCGGCGATGCGCTGGAGGCGCTCTATCTCGAACGCGCGGGCGCGCTGGCGGGCGGTGGCCTGCCAGATCAGGTGGTGCACGAGCTGCGCCTGACCGGCGGCACCTGGGCGCGCGAGGGCGAGGCGATGCAGGCCGACATCCGCTGGGTCGTGCTGGGGGAGGTCGGCCATGCCGAACACACCCACATGCGCGGCAACGCCTATGCCGCCGAACTGACCATCGGCCCGTCCGACGGAGCCTGGCGCCTCACCGATTTCGTGCTGACCGACGTGGACCGCACCGGCGCGGGCGAGTTGACCACCGTCGAGGACGGGGACGAGACCGGCCCGCGCGCCGAGGCACCCGCCGAATGATCGCCGTCCGCGACCTGCGCTTCGCTCATCCCGGCGGCTTCGCGCTCGACATTCCCGCACTCGACGTGGCGCCCGGTGAGAATGTCGCGCTCGTCGGCCCCTCCGGCGCGGGCAAGACCACCCTGCTCAACCTGATTTCCGGCATCGCCGTTCCCGATGCGGGCCGCGTCACCGTCGCGGGGCAGGAAATGACCGGCCTGCCCGACCGCGCCCGCCGCCGCCTGCGCGCCGCCTCCATCGGCTTCGTCTTTCAGGAATTCGCGCTGGTCGACTACCTCACCGCCGAGGAGAACGTCCTCTACCCTTTCCGCATCGGCGAGGGGCTGCGCCTCGACCGCGCCGCCCGCGACCGGGCCACCGCCCTGCTCACCGATTTCGGCCTCGGCGACAAGACCCGCCGCCGCCCCGCCCGCCTCAGCCAGGGGGAGCGTCAGCGCGTCGCCATCGCCCGCGCGCTGGTCACCGGGCCCGCCGTGATCCTCGCCGACGAAGCCACCGGCAATCTCGACCCCGCGAACAAGGCCGCCGCTCTCGACCTTCTCTTCGCCCAGACCGAGCAAACCGGGGCTGCCCTCCTCGCCGTCACCCATGATCACGAGCTTCTACCCCGTTTCGACCGCGTCATCGACTTCGCGGCCATGAGGGCAGCGGCATGAACGCCCTCTACCTCGCCGCCGCCAATCTCCGTTTCCACTGGGCGCGCACACTGGTCCTGATCGTCGCCGCCGCCCTCGTGCTTGCCGTGCCGGTGCTGACCCGAACGCTGCTGGCGCAGGGCGAGGCCGCCCTCGGCGCGCGGGCCGAGGCGACGCCGCTCCTGATCGGCACCCGCGGCAGCCGGCTCGACCTCGTCATGGCCGGGGCCTACTTCACCGACGACCTGCCCGAGCCCACGACCATGCAGACGGCCGAGGAGGTCTGGGACTCGGGCCTTGGCATACCCGTGCCGCTGCACACCCCCTTCACCGCATCGGGTCTACGCATCGTCGGCACCACGCTCGACTATCTCGACATCCGCGACCTGACCCCGACCGAAGGCCGCCGCTTCGCCACGCTGGGCGAGGCCGTCCTCGGCGCAAACGCCGCGCGCACCCTCGGCGCGGGCATCGGCGACACGATCCTCTCCGACCCCGAAAACCTCTTCGACCTCGACGGTGCCTACCCGCTGGAGATGACCGTCGCGGGCCTCCTTCCGCCCACGGGCACGCCCGACGACGACGCCGTTTTCGTGGACATCAAGACCGCCTGGATCATCGAGGGCATCGGCCACGGCCATGACGACATCGTCATCGAGGGCGAGGAGAGCGCCGCCGCAGCCGCCGCCCGCGTCGTGCAGTTCGCCCGCATCACGCCCGAGAACGTGGACAGCTTCCATTTCCACGGCGACCCCGCGACCTATCCCGTCACCGCCGTGATGGTCGCACCCTACGACACCCGCTCGGCCACCATCCTGCGCGGCCGATACCTCGACGCCGAAGGGCCGGTGCAGGCCGTGGTCCCGTCGGACGTGATCGAGGCGCTGGTCGCCCGCCTCCTGCGGATCGCCGCGCTCGTAGACACCGTCACCCTCGTGGTCGGCCTTGCCGCCGCCCTTGGCCTTGGCCTCGCGTTATTTTTATCGTGGCGGCTGCGTGCGCCCGAGATGCGCACCGCCTTCGCGCTAGGGGCCGGAAAATTAACCATTTCCACTCTCGCGCTGGCCGAGCTGGGACTGATCCTCGCGGGCGCCGTCCTGCTCGCCCTGCCGATCGTCATTGTCCTGCAATCGCAGGCCGCTACCATCGCCCAAAGACTGATCGCCTTCGGATCCTGAGAGGAAACACCATGCTCACCCGCGCCGCCCTCCTCGCCACGCTCTGCGCCACGCCCGCGCTCGCGCACTACGGCATGATCATCCCGTCGAACCCCATGCCGACGCAGGAGGACGGGCGCAGCATCGACCTTACCGTCAGCTTCTCCCACCCGTTCGAGGAGGTCGGCATGATCCTCGACCGCCCCGAGGCGTTCACCGTGACCCATGAAGGCGAGACGACCGACCTCATGGACAACCTGACCGAAACACAGGTGATGGGCGAGCCGGGCTACACGCTGACCTACGACCTCGCGCGTCCCGGCACCCACATCTTCGCCATGACGCCCGTGCCCTATTGGGAACCGGCCGAGGACGCCTTCATCCAGCATTTCACCAAGACTTACGTGTCCGCCTATGGCGATGACGAAGGCTGGGATGCCGAGCTGGGCCTGCGTACCGAGATCGTGCCACTGTCCAAGCCCTTCGCGCTCTGGTCCGGCAACGTCTTCCAGGGCGTCGTGATGCTCGAAGGCGAGCCCGTGCCGAACGCCGAGATCGAGGTCGAATTCTACAACGAGGGTCAGCAGACCGCCGCGCCCTCCGAGCTGATGATCACCCAGACCATCAAGGCCGACGAAAACGGCGTCTTCACCTATGCCGCCCCAGCCCCCGGCTGGTGGGGCTTCGCAGCCCTCAACACGGCGCCCGAAACGATGGACCATGAGGGCGAGGCCAAGGCGGTCGAGCTCGGCGCGGTAATCTGGGTCCGTTTCGAGGAGTGGATCGCGCAATGATCCGCACCGCCCTCGCCGCCGTCCTGACCCTCGCGCTCGCCACCCCGGCGCTGGCGCACCGCGTCAATGTCTTCGCCTCCGTGACGATCGAGGACGAAGTGGAAATCGTGGTGGTGGAGGCAAAGTTCTCCACCGGCCGCATTCCCGTGTCGGGCGAGGTGACGGTGGACGACGCGACGGGCGAAACCGTGTTGACCCTCCCCTTGCAGGAGGACGGCACTGCCCGCTTCCCGCTCGACCGCGACATCGCCGCGAGCGGCCTGACGATCACGGTCGAGACCGGCGACCAGCATAGCGGCTATTGGCTGCTGACCCCCGCCGATCTGGACCGGGCGGAGGACGGATCATGAGGCGCCTCCTCGCCGCGTCCCTCCTGCTCGCCACCCCCGTGCTGGCGCAGGACCGCCCCGTCATCGTGGCCGACAGCTACCCCGTCGCCTGGATGGCCGAGGAACTGGCGGGCGACGCGGCGGAGGTTCAGCTCGTCGTGCCCGAAGGCCGCGATCCCGCCTCCTGGCAGCCCGGCCTGGGCGAGATCGTCGCGATTCAGGAGGCCGACCTGATCGTGCTCAACGGGTCCGGCCTCGCCGACTGGACCACCCGCGCCGCCCTGCCTCGCGCGCGCACAGTCGATACCGGCCGCGGGCTGAAGGACGCGCTGATCGCGACCGAGACCATCACCCACAGTCACGGCGGCGAGGGCAGCCACAGTCACGAAGGCAAGGCCAGCCATACCTGGCTCGACCTCGAGATCGCCGCACGGCAGGCCGCGACGCTCGCCACCGCACTCGCGCGCAGCCTGCCCGATGTGGATGTGGAGGCCCGACTGGCGGACTTGCAAGAGCAGCTTTCCGAACTCAACGCGACCGGCGACGCACTGGTTACGGGCGACCCGATCGCCGCCATTGCAAGCCACCCGCGCTACGAATATCTCGGCGCTGCCTACGGTCTCGATGTCACTTCGCTGGACTGGGAGGCGGGCGTCGCCCCCGACGCGGATCAACTCGCCGCCCTCGATGCGCTCGCGGCGGAGACCGGCGCGCAAATGCTGATCTGGGAAACGGAACCGCCCGCCGAAGCCCGCGATGCAGTCGCCGAGCGCGGTTTGGAACAGGTGGTCATCCCACCCCTCTCCATGCCCCCCGCCGACGGTGATTTTGCCGAGACGATGCGCACCAGCTTCGACGCGCTCGGAGCGGCCCTCGCAAAAATAGGTCAATAAGCCTGACCATTTACCGGCGGGGAAGGCCGCGCCTCCGGCAAACCGGGCAAACCGGCGCCGCCGCACGACATGCCCACCGGCCCCGGCTTTCCCCGCGGGGAAATGGTCAGCACTGCTGAACCAAATCCTTCGCAGCGTCTAGCCGATCCGCTCCGGCAGATCGGCCCGCCCGCCCTTCTTTGCCACCCGCGCGCGATAGGCCGTCTCCCAATGGCCGTAGCGGCCCATCGCGTCCTGCTGCATCATCACCAGCGCCAGTAGGACCCGCCGGTGCTTCTCCGCCTTCAGCTTCTTGAACAGCGACTTCTGATCCTTGGTCATCGAGCACCCGATGCAGTGGCCCGCACGCTTGAACTTGCACACCCCGATGCAGGGCGAGCGGGTCTTCTTGCCCATGTCAGGACCCTCCTCCGCAGAACCGACGCGCGTTCAGACCCACCGCGCGGCCCCATGATAGACCGTCAGGAACGCCTCGCCCTCTCCGTCGACACCGGCGGCGACGTGCCCGATCCGCGCGTCGCCGACTGCGCCGCGCAAGGTCTGCGGCAGGTCCGAAATCTCCGCAACGCCCCAATCCAGATCCGCGATGTTGAGGTCGAGCGAGCGGCGCCCGGTCCCCTCCTCCTCGACCAGCAGCAGCGGCAGATCGTCGAGCGGCGCCGCCGTGGTGGCCGCCGCGACCAATGCCAGCATCAGGTCCCGTTCGCGCCCGTCCGGGATCACTTCGGTGATCAGATCCGCACGCGCCTCGGGCCGCAGGGCGGTGCGGTCGAAGTAGAGGTTGGTCCGCGCCCGTCCCTCCCGCCATTTCAGCGCGAGGAAGCGCAGGTGCGGCACGGGACCATCCGGCCCGAACTCCAGATAGGCCTTGGCGACCGGTCGTGCGCCGGGTTCGAAGCCGAAATGCACCTCCGCGGCTTGCGGCAGATGGCGCACCAGCGGTGCGATATCGGGCGCACCGAGCGCCTCGCAGATCGTTCGAAACGTCCGCTCTGCCCCCGGCAGCAGCGCCCTGCGCGGGGCGGAGACCAGCAGTCGTCCCGAAGCCAGCCGTTCACCCGTCAGCTTGGCCGAGCGTTCGATCATCTTCGGCCCCCGCAGCGGGGCGAGAGCCGCGAGGAACCCGGCCTCGTCCATCATCCCAGATCGAGGATGCAGCGATGTCCGGCAGGCAGCGTGCCATCGGGATTGGGCAGCTCCACCCGTACGCCGAACGTGCCCGAGGCCGCGTCGAACACCCGGTCGCGCACGATGATGGTGCCGGTATAGTCGCCCTCCACCGGGGCGGCGGGCCGGATTGTGACCTCCTGCCCTTCGGCCACCTCGGCATAGAGGTCCACGGGCAGGAACGCCTCGACATGCAGCGGGTCGAGCTGCACGAGGCTCGCCACATAGCCGTCCGAGGTCAAATACTCTCCCGCAGTCAGCCGCCGCTCGAAAACGAGCCCGTCGAGCGGCGCGCGGATCACCCTCTGGTCGAGCGCCGCGCGGGCACGGTCGAGTTCGCGCAGCGCGACCTCCCGCTCCAGCTCGGCCTGCGCGACGAGGGAGGTGGCAGTGGCGAGTTCGGCCTCCACCTCCGCCATCTGGTCCTGCGTGGCGACGCCGCGCGACATCAGCTCCTGCGTGCGGTCGTAGCGGCCCTGCACCAGCTCCAACCGCGCGCGCTGCGCCTCCAGCGCCGCCTCGGATTCGGAGCGGACCTGCAGCAGACCGAGCGTCGCCTCCTCGAAATCGGAGGTGAGGCGCGCCAGAACCTCGCCCTGCCGCACCTCCTGCCCGCGCGCGACCGGAACCTCCGCCAGCAGGCCCGCGACGGGGCTTCCCACCTGCACCAGCTCGGCGGGGTCCATAACGCAGTCGAACTCTGTCTGAGCATGCGCGGCGAGCGGCGCGAACGCCAGCAGGGCAATAAGACGGATCATTCGAGCTCTCCCGAAACGGCCAGCGTGCGGCCCAGTTGGCGGTCCTGCTCCAGCAGGTCGCGGCGGGCCTGCGCGTGCAGCCCCTCGACCGTGCGCTGGCGGGCCCGAAGTGTCCAGCCCGCGGCACGGGGGCCAAGCGTCGCGGCCAGCGCGCGACCGATGCGGCGCAGCCACGCCGCCCCCTTTCCGCGCATGAGCTCGTCTTCGAGGCTCAGGAACGCCTCCACGCGCCCCGGTTCCCCCTGCCGCCCGCAACGCCCTTCGAGCTGCCGGTCCACACGGCGGCTGTCATGCCGTTCGGACAGGATCACGACCAGCCCCCCGGCCTCGGCCACGCCCGGACCGAGTTTGATGTCCGTACCGCGCCCGGCCATGTTCGTGGCGACGGTGATGCGACCCGGCTGCCCCGCCTCGGCCACCACCGCCGCCTCGTCGGCGTCCTGCGCGGCGGAGAGGACCTGATGGTCGAGCCCGGCCGCAGTCAGCCGCTCGCTCGCCGCCTCCGAGGCCAGGACCGAGCGGGTGCCGATCAGAACCGGCAGGCCCGCCTCATGCAGCTCCCGCGCGCGGGCGGCGATGGCACGCCATTTGCGATCCTCGCTCAGGAACACCCGGTCGGCGGCAAAGCGGCGGATATCGCGCTTGTTGGTCGGGATCTTCGTCACGGCGAGCCGATAGACCGACCACAGCTCCCATGCGGCATCGCGGCCGGTGCCGGTCATGCCGCCGACATGGGCGTAGCGGCGAAACAAACGCTGATAGGTCAGGCGGCTGAGCGTCTCGCGCGGCTTCGTGACCTCCAGTTCCTCCTTGATCTCGACCATCTGGTGCAACCCGTCGGACCACGAACGATCGGGTTGGACGCGTCCCGTGTTCTCGTCGACGATCTGCACCTTGCCATCGACGACCAGGTAGCTTTCGCCCCGTTCCTGCAGGTGTAGCGCGTTGAGCGCCTGGCTGATTGCGTGCTCGCGGATCACGGGGATGGCGAAGGTGTCTTCCCGCCCCTCTGCCATGTCGTCGAGCCGGTCGAGGCCTTCGGGCCGCATCTCGATCCGGCGCAGGCCACGCGGGATGCGGTAGTCGCGCCCCTCTTCCAGCGTGCGGGCGACCGCCATCGCCTCGCGGAACAGCGGCTCGTCGAAGCCGGATTCGGCACTTTCGGCACCCGAGATAATGAGCGGCGTGCGCGCCTCATCGATCAGCACCGAATCCGCCTCGTCGATGAAGACGGTGTGCAGCCCGCGCAGGCGCAGCCCCTCCCCTGCCCCCATCAACTGCCCCAGCTTGCGGCGAAGGTTGCCGGGATTGCGGCGCAGAACGGCGCGGTCACGCAGATAGTCGAAGGCAATCTCCTTGTTGGTGCCGTAGACGATGTCGCAGGCATAGAGCGCGCGGCGCGTCGCCTCATCCTGCCCCTCCTGGACGACGCCGAGGGTCAGGCCGAGCCAGGTGTAGAGCGGCGCCATCTCCTCCGCGTCGCGGGCGGTAAGGTAGTCGTTGACGCTCATCACATGGACGGGGCGACCGGCCAGCGCCGCGGTGGCGACGGCGAGCGTGGCGCAGAGCGTCTTGCCCTCGCCCGTGCGCATCTCGGCCACCTGGCCCTTCAGCATGGCCCAGGCACCGAGGAGCTGCACGTCGTAATGCCGCTTGCCCAGAACGCGGGACGAGACCTCTCGGATCAGGGCGAAGGCCTCCCCTGCCGCGCGCAGGCCGGTGTCGCGGCGCAGGCGGGGGCGCAGGTCGGCGAGGGCCGCGCGCAAGCCGTCCTCGTCCAGCCCGGCAAGCCGTTGCTCATGCCGGGTCGCCGCGCGCAGGATCGCACGCAGCCGCCAACGGCGGAAAGGCGCGGCGAGGCGGACGAGATGCGCCTGCAACCCGATCAGCCAGCGCTCCACCGGGCCTTCCTGCACGTCCGCCCGCTCGGGATAGCTGAGCGCGTGCGGCAGGCGGAACGGCGCGCTCATACCGAGAACTGCCGCAGGAAGAGCTGGCGCACCGCGCGCAGCATCCGCCAGCCGAGCGGCTCGTCGCCGTGATCGAAGCGCACCAATGCGCGGTTGCCGACATAGGCGACGGGGCGGTCCGCGAGGGGGGCGACCTCGAACTGGAAGACGCTTTCCACGGTGGCGAGGCGGCTCGCGCCCTCGGGGTTCAACGCGAAATCGCCCCCGCCCTCGGTGGCAAGCGCGAGGGAAGGCAGCTCGGCCCGGCTCTCGGGCAGCTCGGCGATGAGGCGGGCGGGGATCGTGTCGGCGATGGCGTCCTCGAAGCGCAGGGCGACGGCCTCGGTTCGGGTGCGCACCAGCTCGGCCCGGTCCTGACCAACGGCGACGCGCAGGCGCATGGGACTGTCGTCGAGAAGGTAGCCTACGACCTCCCCCTGCTCCAGCCGCTGACCGGGCAGGTCGCTGGCCTGCGGGATGACGACGCGGCCCGGCCCCGTGGCGGCGACGGTCAGGGCCTGCGACCGCCGCGCGGTGTCGGCGAGGCGGCTTTCCAGAAGGCGGATCTGTTCGCGCAGCACGTCGGCCTGCACCCGGTCGAGCACCAGCACCGACTGAAGGCGCAGGCGCGTCTCCTCCAGCCTGGCCTCCGCCAGACGCGTGGCGCCGTCGAGCGTGGGGTCAGTCAGGCGCAGCACCGGGGCCCCTGTCTCCGTCGGGCCCTCGGTGGCAGCCTCCACCGTTCCGGCCGTCTCGGGCCGCAGCAGCGCCTCGCTGTCGAGCCAGACGACGCCATGCGCAACAGTCGCGTAGGGAACCGGCACGGCGAACAGCAACGCGCCGACAAGTCCGACGCCCCCCGCCAGCACCGCCCAACCCTGCCAGCGCCGCCCGCGCAGGCCCGGCGTGGTGGCAAGCCATTTCAGCCCCTTCCAGACCGGCAGGACGAAGGTGTTGAACAGCGCCCAGATCGCCAGCAGGATCCCGATAACGAAGAAACGCGAGGCGATGAACAGCGCAATCGCGAAGCTGATGAAGATCCGGTAGAGGAAGGCGGCGACGGCATAGGTGAACAGCCATTTCGCCTCGCCTCGGCCCGTCACCGGGCTTTGCGCACCGTCGAGGCGCAGCAGGTAGCGCTGCACCAGATACCAGAAATACTTGTTCGAGCGCTGGCCGAGGCCGGGGATCTCGATCAGGTCCGAGAACACGAAATAGCCGTCGAAGCGCAGCAGCGGATTGCCGTTGAACAAGAGCGTCGAGACGCCGCCGATCAGCATGACGTTCCATGCGAAGGCGCGGGCCAGCCCCGGCTCCGCGTTCAGCCAGAAGATCAGGGCGAGACTCGCGAGTGCCAGCTCCACCATGATCCCCGCGCCTCCGACCACCGCGCGCCGCCATTTCGAGGCGAAGGCGGAGGAGGCGGAGGCGTCGACGTAAGGAACCGGCATGAAGACCAGCACCATGATGCCGATCTCGTGCACCTCGCCGCCCCAGACCTTCGCCGCATAGGCGTGGCCCATCTCGTGCACCGCCTTGACCAGCGGGTAGGCGAGCGCCATCAGCAGGAGGTTGTCCGCCGACAGCACCCGGTCGGCTAGGCTGCCTGTGAGCGGGCCCCAGTTCATCACGGCGAGCACGAGGCCCGCCAGCACCAGCGCCAGCCAAGCGACGAATCCGGCGGGCGTGAAGAGCGGCCTCAGAAGCCACGCGGTCGCGTTCAGGAACCGGTCGGGATCGAAGAGCGGCAGGCGGATGGCGAGCGGGTTCTTGACCCGCGCGATCAGCTCCGACCGCGCCTGTTGCGCGTGACGGCGGCCCAGTTCCTCGACATCGGGCGCGCCGTCCGTGGCGATCAGGTCGGCGCCGTGCAGCTGGCCGAGCAGGCGGATCGTCTCGCCCTGCGTGGGCGGGTCGTCCCCGTGGCGGGCGCAAGCCTCCTCCCAGATGTCGTGCATCCGGCGTCGGCCGTTCATCATCGACAGCATGAAGTTCGCCGCTGGCGTGATGCGGTGGTAGCGCCCCGTATGGTGGTCCTGCACGACGAACCAGGTCTCGCCGCGGAACTGCTGGCGGTGGATCTCGACATGGTTGCGCAGGCGCGGCTTCAGCGGCGCGATGCGATACCAGTCGGAGGAAAGGAGCGCGCGCGCCATGCCCTCACTCCACCAGTCCCAGCGACCAGAGGCGCAGTCGCAGCCAGTCGCGGATCGGCTGGGTCCAGATGGCGATGACCCTGCGGTCGGCGTCGATCAGCACACGGCCCGCGCCGTCCATGCCGGGCCGCAACTGGTCGGTGTCGCCGGTCGGTGTCGCCTCGACTTCGAACACGGTCGCGCCGTCACGATAGCGGGCGACGGGGGTGATCGCGGAGATCTCAAATGGGAAGCTGCGCTCGGGCAAGGCCGTGACGCGCAGCTCACCCCCCTGCCCCACCGCGATCTCGCGGATCTGGCGCTCGTCCACCTCCAGCGTGATGCGGTAGGTGTCGTCCGGCGCGATCGTCAACAGCGGCGCGCCCCGGTCGACGGCAGAGCCGATGGCCTGGCTGAGATCGCCGGCCACGACCAGTCCGTCGAAGGGGGCGGTCAGCCGGGTTCGCGCGAGCTGTTCGTCGATCAGGGCGATCTGTGCGTCCACCTGCTCGATCTGGCTTTGCCTTATGCGGGTCTCGGCCCGATCGCGGGCGGCGACGGCGCGATCGTACTCGATCTGCTCGCGCGCCCGGGCGGTGACGAGGCGCAGACGTTCCAGCGCGAGATCCCGATCGTCGAGCCGCACCAGCAGGTCGCCCTCCGCCACGCGGTCGCCGGGGCGGACCGGGGCCTCGGCCACGAAACCGTCGAAGGCGGGCGCAACGACGCGCTGCACCGCGCCTTCGACCCGCGCGTCGGCGCTGACGCGATATTCCGTGCGCGCGAACCAGAACAGCGCGACGAGAGCGGCGGCCAGCACCAGCAGGCCCTTGCGACCCAGATAGCCCGGGCCGACGAGGCGGGCGAATTGCGTGCGCAGGCTCTCCCCTGCCTTGGCGATCAGCCAGCGGTCGGCGCGGCGCTTCTCCTCCAGAACGGGGGCGGTGACGGTGGCGACCGCCTCAAGCATGTCGAGCTCGTCCTGCGTGAAGGGGCGGCTGGCGGGCCGCTCGAAGGTCAGCGCGCCGACGAAACTGTCGCGTGCCCAGAGCGGAACGGTGAAGATGTGCCCGGTACCCTGCGCACGGCCAAGTTGCGCATGGGCCTGCGTGGTCATCGCGACATCGGTTTCCTCGGGCCACAGGAGGGTGGCGCGTTGATCCACCGCCTCGTCCATTGCGCCCGCCAGCTGCCGGATCAACGCCATGCGACGCGAGAACTGGGCGGAGTGACTGACCGCGGCCACCTTCGTGCGTCCGAAACGGCGGAAGCCGACCGAAACGCGGTCGCACCGGAACCGGGTGGCGAGGTCGGTGACGGCGGCGCGGGCGGCGGTGGCAAAGGCGTCCCGCTCGGCCACCGACACCACCGAGTTGAGTGCATTCACCGCCTGCGCGTGGCGGGTTGCGTCGGCGCGCGCCTGCTCGGCGCGCAGCGCGTCGCGCATCCAGGCCGCACCCCATTGCAGGTTGCGCATCGCGGCAGAGAGGGTCGCGCGATCATCCGGACGCATCTCCAGCCCCACGATGCCGAGCACGGCACCGTCCACCTCCAGCGGCACGGCCGCGGCGACGGCGCCCGCACGGCCCGGTTCGGGCATCCGGCCGCGCACCACCGCGCGGGCCTGATCGTGGGCTGATTGGGCGGCCCCGTTCAATTCCGACCCCGGCGCGCGGGCCTCGGGTGCTGCGGCGATGAACTCGGGGCGCCCGTCACGGATAAGATACGCGGTACAGGCAACGGCGCCGACCCCCGCCATTTCCTCGGCGCGTGCAAGCATCAGGCGCGTCCAGGCCCGGGCCGACGTTTCCAGGACCTCGGCGGTGGTCAGGCTGCGCCAAGGGCTTTCCGCGGCTTCGGCGATCCGGGTTTCGGCCGTCACGACTCGTCGGCGGTCAGCGGCCCGTGCCGCGTCTCGTATTCGCGGATCACGCCCGTCAGGATCGCGTTCAGCCGCTTGGCCGCGTGGGGGGTCAGGATCATGCGGTTGGTCAGGTCGACCCGGACATTCGATCCCTCCCCGAGGTTCCACGTCCGGTTCGTGCCGAAGAACAGCTCGATCTGTTCGCGCGTGCCCTGGATGTTGACGACATTGGCGAAGCTGGTCGCCATGTCGTCATCGTTCCAGTCGACGGTGCCCTCCGAGGTGCGTCGTGTCGTCTCGCTCATCGTCTTGTGCCGTCGTCCTTCCTGCGGGTCATCGTCGCGGCGGTGGCGGCGACCAGGACGGTGCCTTCCGCGATCTCCTCGACCATCCAGTCCTCGTCATCGATCAGCGCACTGGGCGCAGGCTCGGTGACGGGGGCGGTGTCCGCCACAGGGGTAGCGTTGCCGCCGACGATCCACAAGCCGCCAAGGTCGTCCACATAGGCGAAGAGGGAGCCGTCGCTGTCGAAGAACTCCATCGCGACCTCGGCCCCGGCCGTGATCGGCACATCAGGCGCCTCAACCTCGACGAAGCGGCCGGTTTCCTCGTCGAAGACGAAGGCCGGCACGGCGCCGTCCGATCCGGTGTCGAGCGTGATGTGGCGCAGCTCGCCCCGCTCGATCCGGGTCTCGTCCGACAGGCCGCCGACGGTGACGTCCACGAGCTCGGTCGTGCCGCCGAGGATCCGCTCGCCACGCGCCGTTATGTCGAGCCGCGACGGATCGGTTGCCGCCGCGACGAAGGACGGGGTCGACAGGCGCCGCGACAGTCCCAGGTCGAGTGCGCCGACCGGACGATCCACCTGCTCCAGCGCCGTCTCCGCAGCGAAGGTCGCGCCGAAGGTCTCTGGCACCAAGTGACGTGCGGCGGCGCGCATCTCGGTCACTTCTGCCGGCTGCACCGTCTCGCCCGCGCGCGCTGCCGAGATGCCGGGCGTCGGGTCGACATAGGTGTCGAGCGTGGAGGCCACGAAGACGAAGTCGTCTGCGGACCGGTCGAGCAGCCGCTCCGTCGCGTCGGGCATCGTCACGTTGTCGGCCCAGTCATCGCCCATCGCCACGCCGCGCGCACCGGCCATCAGCGGCCCGGTCGCGGTGCGCGGCGCCGCCTCGGCATCGCTGAGGAACCGGCCCTCGTCGCCGAAGACGAGGTCCGCGCCGGTCCCGGTCTCGATCAGGTCGCGCCCCTTGCCGCCGACGATCATGTCGGCACCCGCGCCGGTGTAGATGTAGTCCGCCGCGCCCGAGCCGGAGCCCAGCGTGGTCGCGAACGTCACCGCCCAGCCGCCTGCATCGTCGGTCGCGATCAACGAGACGCTGCCGCCATCGCCGATGACCAGATCGGAGGAATCCGCGACCGAGCCTTCGTCATCCACCTGGATGAAGTCGGAACCCGCGCCGCCGATGGCGATGTCCGCGCCGGTGCCGGTGGCGATGACGTCGTCGCCACCCAGCGTCACGTCCGTGGACATCACGAGCCGCAGCGCCATCGGTACAGCATCGGCCGACACGGCTCCCGTGGCCGTACCACGCATCTGGCCGTTGTCGCCGATCGCCACGTTGTCGCCATGCCCGAGCGAGAGATGATCCTCGCCCAGACCCGCGATGACCATGTCGGCCGCGTCGCCGGTCACGATGCGGTCATCGCCCGCTCCGCCGGTGCCACGCGACGTGATCTCGGTCAGGATATAGCGCTCGCCCGCGCCGGTGTCGCGGAAGCGGATGAGGCCCGCATCGCCGATGACGACATTGGACGCGTCACCCGCCGCGGAGGCGTAGAGCTGCACGTAGTCTGAGCCCGCGCCCGCGATCACGATATCCGCGCCGTCGCCCGCCGTGACGTAGTCGTCACCGCCCAGTTCGACTGCGTCGGACACGATGGTGCGCAGCAGGATGGGCGCATCGCCCGCCGCCGGATCGCCGCTTTGCGTGCCGACCAGCGCACCCGCATCGGCCAAGGCGATGTTGTCGCCCGACCCCAGCGCGATCTCGTCGCCGCCGACGCCGCCGATCACGAGGTCGGAGCCACCTGCGGTTGCGATCACGTCCTCGCCGCCGAGATCGGCCGCGAGCGATCGGGCCAGCGTGACGATATAGTCGCCATCGGCCTCCAGCGCGCGGAAGGCGATCTCGCCCTCGTCGCCGATCACGACATCCGCCGCGTCGCCGTCGGTCTGGCCGGTAGTGATCTGGTCGTCCCCAGCGCCACCCAGAATGATGTCACGGCCTTCACCGGTGCGGATCGCGTCGCCGTCTCCCACACCGAACGCGGTGGTCTCGATCCGGGTCATGGCGATGGGCGCGCTGCCCGCGACGGCCGCGTCGGTCAGGCTGCCGGTCAGCAGCCCGCTGTCGCCGATGGCGATGTTATCGCCGTCGCCGAGCGCCAGCTCGTCGAGGCCCGTGCCGCCGATCACGATGTCGGAGCCCGTGCCGGTCTGGATGATGTCGGAACCACCCTGATCGGTGTCGATGCTTTCCAGCGTCGCCACGATATAGCGGCCATCCGCCGTCAGCGGGCGCACCGTCAGCGCCGCGTTGTCGCCAAGGACGATGTTCTCGCCACCTTGGCCGATGACCTCGTCCGAACCGGAGCCGCCGAAGACGATGTCGTCGCCCTGGCCAGTGAACACGGTGTCGGCACCTGCATTCGCGGCGTGATGCGCCGTGATCGCGACCAGGCTGACCGGGGCCGCCCCGCCGCCGACGAGCTGCGTCAAGGAGCCCTCGATCCGGCCGGTATCGGCCAGGACGATATTGTCGCCCTCGCCCGCCGAGACGTTGTCCGTCCCCGCGCCCGCCAGGACGATATCCGAGCCGCCGGCCGTCAGGATGATGTCGCTGCCACCGACCGCGTCGTCGAAGGTCTCTGCCGTGGCGAGCACGTAGGTGCCGCCCGCGGAAAGCTCGCGGAAGGCCAGCACGGCATTGTCGCCCGCGACGATGTCGCCGAGTGCGGAGCCGCTGCCGGAACTGGTGGTGAACGCGTCGTCGCCGGATCCCGCGATGACGATATCCGCGCCGTACCCGGCGGAGATCACGTCGTTGCCCGCCAGTGCGCTCGTGCGGCTTTCCGCCCGCTCCAGCCGGATCGGGGCCGCGCCGGACAGCGGCGACAGCGTGGCCGAGCCGGTCAGGACCCCCATGTCGCCGATGGCGATGTTGTCGCCGGAGCCGAGCTGGATCGTATCCTGCTGCGCGCCGCCCAGGACGATGTCGCCGCCCGCGCCGGTGACGATCTCGTCAACGCCGCCCACGCTCTCGGCGATGGTCTCGGCCGAGACGAGGATCGGTACGGCGTCGCCCGCGACACCGGTGCGGAACACGAGGCTGGCATAGTCGCCCGCCACCACGTCGGCCATGTCGCTGGTCGAGCGGTTGCCGTCCACCTCGATCAGGTCGCCGCCGAAGCCGCCCATCGCGATGTCGTAGCCGCTGCCGCCGGTGATGATGTCGCCGCGACCGGCGGCGAAATCCGTGCCGTCGATCCGCGCCAGCGCCATCGGCAGGCCGGCCAGCGCCGCCGCGGACGCATCGCCCGTCAGCATCGCGTAATCGCCGATCAGAACGTTGGTGCCGTGGCCGCCGGTCAGGCGATCCTCGCCCAGCCCACCCATCAGGATGTCGGCCGCGTCGCCGCCGAAGATCATGTCGGCGCCGCCGATTGTGACGGAAAGCCCGCCGATCGCGGTCATCGCCGCGCCATCGAACGCCACATAGCCGTGATCGCCGATCACGACGTTCGCGTCCTCTTCACCGTAGAGCCAGTCGGCCCCCTTGCCGCCGAAGATCAGGTCGCGACCCGAGCCACCCTCGACCGTGTCGTTGCCGCCTTCGCCGAAGGTCGTGCTCTCGACCCGCGTGACGGAGCCGGTGGTGCCGATGCGCAGCGTGCCCGCCGCCTGGGTGATGATCCCGTAGTCGGCCAGGATGATGTCCGCGCCCGAACCGCCGTCGATGCTGTCGGACCCGGCCGCGCGGGTGTCCGCGCTGTCGAATTCCGGTGCCGGGACGACCGAGTTGTCGACCGTCAGCTCGCGGCTCATGATCTCGACCGAGAAGCCTGCGTCGCCGTAGATGTGGTCGTCGCCGCCCTGGCCGTCGATCCGGTCGTTGCCCGAACCGCCCGCGATGTGATCGCCCAGCTGGCCGCCCGTAATGGTGTCGTCTCCGACCCCGCCATAGATGGTCAGGCCTGCCGTGCTGACATTGCGCGCATCGATAACGTCGGCGAAGTCGTCCGGGTCGTAGCCCGCGCCGCCGTTCACGGCGTCGAAGCTCAGACCGTTGCCGTTCACCGCGCCGCCTTCCCAGTTGTAGCGGGCGCCATGCGTGTCGGTGTCGCCGTAGAGAACCAGCAGCGTGTCCGCCGTCATGTCATTGACCGTCAGGCGATCCGCGCCGCCGCCGCCGTGCACGACCGTCAGCGCTTGCGCGGTCACGCCATCGGCGGTCGCGTTGGTGCCGTCGATGACGAAGGTGTCGTCGTTCTGGCCCAGCAGTACTTCGGCCACCTCGATCTGCGAGAAGCTGACGCCCTGGCGGTAGGTGACGAGCTCCGGTGCGCCCGGCAGACCTTCGTCGAAGGTGACGGAGCCGGTGCCCATGCCCAGCCCGTTGATGAGCGTGCGCGCGATGCCGTTCGCATCGACGATATTGCCCATCCAGCCGCTGTCGACGGCGACCGAGGTGTCGTTGTGCAGGAACACTCGATCGGTCTGCTGCGTCTCGTCGATCACTACCGTGATGTCCAGCGGGCCGCTGTCGCGCTCGGTCGGGAGCATGACGGCCATCTTGATCTCGCGCCCCGTGGTCGGGCCGCCGTCGATGATGAGCGGGCCCTTGATCTTGGACGCCGTGTGCGGCTCGGTCGGGAAGACCTTGGTCACGTAGGCGAGCGCGTCTGGCGCGAAATCGGGATCGGCCTCCAGCGTCACCGTGACCTCGTCCATCCAGTTGTCCTTGGTGAAGGTGATCTGCGCCACCGTCGTGGACAGGTCCGCCGTCACCGTCTCGGAGCTGACGGTCATGCCGCCCGACAGTTCGATCCGCGTGCCGTTCTCCATGATCGCGCCGATCGCATAGGCACCGTCATTGGAGGCGGTGCCGCTCACATCGAAGTTCTGACCGATGGCGAAGCCGTCGGCGGTGAAGCTGCCGCCATCGGTGCGGACGATGTAGTCCGGCCCGTCGGCGACCGACACGAATTGCAGCGCGCCCGAGAAGGCGGCGATCTGGTTCAGCGCGACGCGCGCGTCCGAGATGATGCGCGTCTGCCCGTCATCGGCGATATTGATGGTGACATCCGCACTCGGCGCGCGGGTCAGGCGCATGGTGTAGGTGTCGGTCTCGCCCGCCTGGTCGATGATGAGGGTGTCGCCCGCGCTCTCGCGCACGATGACGCCCGCGCTGTCGCCGTCGGTGACAGTCAGATCCAGCGTCGCCTCCTCGACAGCATCGTAGAGCCCGCCCGAAGTGGTAACGGTGTGCGTGATCCGCACGCCCTCGGTGTTCTCGACGATCCCGTCCGCCTTGGCCGTCACGGTGACGGTCTGCGGCTGGTCCCAGTTGCTCGCATCGAAGCTGAGCGTGCGGCTGGAGAAGTTCAGGTCGCCCGAATTGCTGTCGTCGGACAGCGTGACGGTGACTACCTCGCCCGGATTCGGGGCGCGGGTCAGCGTGACCTCGTAGGTATCGCTGATCTCGGTGCCCGAATTGCCCTCGTGAACGTAGGTGTCGGTGCCGCTCTGCGTGATCTGGACCGCGGCCTTGTCGTCGTCGCGGACCGTGGCCTCGGCATTCTCGACCTGGGCCTGATCGAACTTCGCGTCGTCGGAGCGGACGCCGTGGCTGATCTGGACGAGGCGCTCACCTTCTTCGGCGGCGTCCTGCGCGGCCTCGACCGTGACGGTCTGTGCCTGATCCCAGTTGGTCGCGTCGAAGACAAGTACGATGGCATCCGAGAAATTCGTGCCGTCGGCCGAAACGCGCACGCTGTCGGCGATGCCGCCGGTAGCGGTCGCATCGGCGGACAGGATCTCATCGCCGCCCTCGAACACTTCCTCGACCGTCAGGGTCGTGTCGGTGACGCTGACGATGCGGTAGGTGCCGTCATTGTCGAGATCGGCGGTGCCGCCCAGCGTGATCGAGTGATGATCGGCGAAGCCGTCCGTGATCCAGGAGCCGCTGTCGCGGGTAATCGTCTTGGCGCTCGCGTTCAGGCTCAGCGAGGGGCTGCCCGTCACGCCCGGTACCGCGAGGTCGCGATCCTGCAGCGAGGAGCGGCCTGCGGACACGGTGACGTAGACCGCCGCCGTCGGCGCGCTGGCGAGTACGACCGTGTAGACATCCGTCGCACCGCTTTCGTCGACTACCAGGTCGCCCGGAGTCGCGCCGGTGTCGTTGGAGATCACCACCTGCCCCTTGTTCGGGTCTGCGATGGTGGTCCCGAGACCCGCGATGAACGCGCCGTCATAGGTGTCGTCGTCCGAGAAGGCCTGATGGTTGATCAGGCCCGAGCGCCCGTCGATATCCGACGAGATGATCCGCTCGGTCACGTCGCCCGCGATGGTGAACGTGTCGGAGCCGAGGCCCCCAATCACGTTGGTCACGGCGAACGCGTTGGTCGACAGGATGAAGAAGTTGTCGTCCCCCTCCAGACCGTCGATCTCGATCGCCTCTTCCGCGCCCGACACGTTGATGTTCAGACCCGCGCCGAACACGCCCTCGTCGGTGATGACGAAGTTGTCCGCCGCCTCGGTGCCGAGCACGATGACCCGGTCGAAGCCCGCGCCGCCGTCGATGTCGACCGGCGCGTTGACATTGTACTGGATATTGTCGTCGCCGCCGCCGCCGAGGACCTCGACGAGGTCCTCCGCCGTGCCGGAGCCGTCATCGGCGAGCAGGAAGGCGCGCACGATGAACACGTCGTTGCCGTCCTCGCCCTCCAGCTTCAGCTTCGCCTTGTTGGAGTAGACGGTGAAGGTGTCCTGCCCGTCGCCACCCTTGGCATTGGTGGCGAAGCGGATGCCCTTGGAGAGCCAGCCGCGCGTCGTCAGGACGGCGTCGATATCGTCGCCCGCCGCGATGCCGTTCTCGTCGAAGAACTCGTGAGTCGGCTTGTTGCCAAAGAGCTGGCCGAACTGGAACTGGTCGTCGCCCGCGCCGCCATCCAGCGTCATCATCGTCGCGTTGTCGTCCGAGATGAAGACGTCGTCGCCCTCGTACCCGAACAGGGTGAAACGCCCGTTCATCGAGATGTCGTAGTTGATGCGCTCGACGCTCTGCGGACGGTCGGAGCCGTTCGCGCGGATCTGGTCCTCGGTGCCGTGCATCAGCGCGGCGAAGTTGCCGCGGCTGAGGAAGATATCCGACTCCGCCGTACCGTCGAATTGCATCGTGTCGGCGCCATCGGCCGGGTGGCCGCTATCATAGGCGTCGATGATGTAGTCCTTGGCCCCCGCGGCACCGGTCGCCGAGCCCCAGCCCTGCACGAAATAGTCGTCCGAGCCAATCCCGCCGTCCATGGCGAGGCTGTCACCAGCGCTTTGGGCGTCGAGGCGCACGATCTCGATCCGGTCGTCGCCGGTCTGGCCCTCGACACGCGCGATGCCGTCGAAGGCGACCGGGTCGATCAGCCAGAACATGTCGTTGTCCTCGCCCAGATCGATATCGATCGTGGTGGCAGACAGGGTGTTCTCGACGATGCGCACCTGGTCGCGATCGTCGCCTTCGACCGACCGCTCGCCGGTATCGAGGAACAGGGTCTCGCCCACGTCGATGCTGCCGCGCGTCACGGTGATGAAGTCACGCCCGCTGCCGCCGATCAGGTCGAAATCACCGCCGACGGTCACGGTGGCATCGGTCAGCGTCACACGCTCCTCGCCGTCGGAAAGATCCCAAAGCATGTCGGTGCCGGCCGAAACGGTGCCCGTGACGTCGAGCACGGTCTTGCCGAGCCCGGTATTGTCGAGCGTCAGCGCGGTACCTGCCGTCAGGCTGCCGGAGATGTCCACGGTCTCGGTATCGCTGTCGGAACCGAGGTCGATGGTCGCCGCCCCGGTCACCGCGCGCAGCGTGCCGGTGATGGTCAGGTCGTCCGCGCCGGTATCGGTCGAGATGTCGAGCGTCGTGTAGCCCGAGATCGTGCCGCTATTGGTCAGGCTATCGGTGCCCGTCGCGCCATCGAAGCGCACGAAGCCTTCGGTGGATTCGATCGTGCCGGTGTTACCGATGGTGGTCGAGCCGCTGCCGGTATTGGTCAGCGTCACCGAGGACTTGCCGGTGATCGTGCCCGCATTGGTGAGGCTTTCGATCCCCGCATCGTCCGCGCCGAAGTCGATCTCGACCACGGCGGACGTCGCAGTCGCATTGGTTGCGACCATCGAGCCGGTCGCGGCCAAGGTCATTGCATCGCTGCCACCGCCGAGATCGAACGAAATCCGCTCGTCCGCCGTCATCGCGCCGTCCAGAAGGACGGTATCGGCCGCGTCACCCAGGATGAACTCGATCAGGCTGCCCGAGGAGATGCCGCCCGTCACGGTGTAGTCGGAGTTCGCCGCCGCCCCGTCATCGGTGACGGTCACGGTGGTCGCCGCGCTGACCTGGCCAAGGATGGTCAGGCTCTCGGCCGCGCTATCGTTCTGGCCGAGGTCGATGGTCACGGACGAGGTGGCCGAAGAGATGTCCGCCGCCAGCGCCGCATCGACATCGTCGCCGCCCGAGGCGGTGGAGATCAGGACCGCGTCGGTCGCGCTCAGTGCGCCCGAGAAGTCGAGATCGTCCGCCCCGTCCGAGGTCGTGACGCTCAGCGTGGTGCCCGCGGTGATGGTGCCCGCCACGTTCAGCGTCGTGGCCCCGGCACCGGTATCGGTGATCAGTACGGAGGTCGCCGCCTCGACATTGCCGCCGAGGATGGCGGATTCGGTGCCGCTGTCCCCTGCGCCGAGGTCGATCAGCACGTTCGCGCCGGTGCTGATGACATCGGCACCGCTCACCGTGGTCAGGCTGTCGCCGCCACGGTTCGTATCGATGGTAAGCGCGCCACCCGCCTGCATCGAACCTTCGAAGCGCAGCACGTCCGCGCCGTCGGAGGTCGTAACATCCAGCGTCGTGCCTGCCGTCACGGTGCCCGCGACGGTCATCGTCGTGGCCCCGGCCCCGGTATCGGTGATCAGGACGGCGGTATTAGCGGTCACGTCGCCGCCGAGCACGACCGTCTCGGTGCCGCTGTCGCCCGCGCCGAGGTCGATCGTGACGTTTGCGCCCGTGCTCGTCACGTTCGCCCCGGTCACGGTGGTCAGGCTGTCGCCGCCCGCGTTGGTGTCCACGACCAGCGCACCCGCCGCCTGCAACGATCCCTCGAAGCGCAGGGTGTCGGCCCCGTCGGAGGTCGCGACGCTCAGCGTCGTGCCCGCCGTCGCGGCGCCGCCCACGGTCAGGTCGGTCTTGCCCGCGCCGGTGTCGGTGATCGTCAGGTCTGTCGCCGCGGTGATCGCGCCGCCGAGCTGGAAGGTCTCGACCCCGCTATCGTCCGCGCCGAGGTCGATCCGGACATTCGCGCCGGTGCTGGTGACACTCGCCGCCGCCGTGGAGGTCACGCTGTCCGACCCGGAATTGGTGTCGAGCGTCAGCGCGCCGACCGCGCTTAGCGCGCCTTCGAGACGGATCACGTCGTCGCCGTCGGAGGTCAGGATGTCGAGCGTCGAGCCCGCGATGACCGCGCCACCCGCAGTCAGGTTCGTGGTGCCCACGCCGGTATCGGTGATCAGGACCGAGGTCGCGGCCTGCGTGGTGCCGCCCAGCGTCACCGTCTCCGCCCCGCTGTCGCCTGCGCCGAGGTCCAGCGTCACCGAGCTGCCGGTCGATTGCAGCGTGCCGCCGGTCGAGATGGTGTCCGACCCCGCATCGGTGTCGATGCGGACAGTACCGCTCGCGATGACGGAACCGCCCATCGTCAGCGTGTCGTTCCCGGAGGAGGTCTCGACCAGGATCGTCGCCGCCGCCATGTCGCCGGTGACGGCGAAGCCGGTGGTCCCTGCCCCGGTATCGGTGACGTGCAAGTCCGCGCCGGCCTCAAGCGTGCCGCCGAAGCTGGCGCTGTCCGCCGCGCTGTCGACCGCGCCCAGATCGACGGTCAGGTCGTTCTCGGCCCGCACGCGACCCTGGATGGTCATGGTGTCCGCGCCGGTATTGGTATCGATCGTGATGTCGTTCGCCGCCCACAGCAGGTAGAGCTGTGAGGTGTCGGCGACATCGCCCGCGGTGGTGAAGCTCGCCACCCCGCCCGACACGGTCGCGACCGCCTCGTCCGATGCCAGCGATCCGATGGCCGCCATGCTGATCGTGTCGTCCGCGGCATTGGAGGTCAGCGTGATGTCGCCGGTCCGCGCGATGATCTGGCCTGCGAGGGTCATGTCGCCGCCATGCGCGTCCGCGTCGTTGTAATCGGCCTCGATCGAGACGGACTCCGCCTGGATCAACGACCCCGCGCCCGTCACGATGTCGTCGCCCGCCTCAATGCGCAGATTGCCGCCGACCTTGATCTCGATCCCGTCGGCCAGGGTGAACGTGTCGTCATCCGCGCTCGCCGTTTCGGTCGCGGTGATGGTCAGGTCGCCCGCGACGTCCATGTCGGCGGACACCGTCACCGGGCTTTCCGCGATGATCGTCGCATCGCCCGCCGATTGCAGCGCGAAGCCCGACTGGATCACGTCGACATTGAGATCGCCCGCGTTGGTCAGCCAGACCGCCCCGGTGATCGAGCGGCCCTGAAGCGTCCCGATCTGGGTGTAGAGCGCCTTGTCCGCCGCGCCGATATTGCCCGAGGCGACGAGATAGGCCCGACCGCCCTTGATGTTGGACACACCGGTCCCGGCGGCGTTCAGGATCGCGCCGGTGGTGGCCACGATGAAGGCGGTCTTGCCCGCATCCGTTTCCAGCGTTGCGACGTTCAGGTCGCCGGTCGCCTCGATGATGTACTGGTTCTGACCCGATTTCGTGGTGACGGTGCCAGTGCTCGACGTCCGGTTGGAGTCGATGTCGAGCTCGTTGCCCGCGCCACCGATGAAGCCCAGCGTCGCCTCCAGGATGACAGAGCCGCCCGCGCTGACGTCGACGCCAAGGCCCGCTGCGTTCAGCGCCGCGTCGGGATCGGCGATATTGGACTGGTCGCCCGCATCGAGGATCGACAGCGCCGCCTTCAGCGAGATGTCGCCCGTCGCCCACGCGTTGGCGAGGTCCATGTTGCCCTCGGTCTCGGCCACGTAGATGTCGCCGCCGCCCGCGTGCAACGTGACGGTGCCGCCGGCGATCAGGTCGAGCGCGTTGGAGGCCGAACCGATGGCCCCACCCGCCGCGATGCGAATGTTGCCCGCGTCGATATTGGCGAAATCGCTGTCGATGCCGTCGATGACCGAGCCCGCGACCCGCAGGTCGAAATCGCCCGAGCGCGAGTAGATCGTGCCGAGCACCAGATCGCCCGACACTTCGGTAATCGCGATGTCCTGCGCCGCGCGCGCCGTCAGGCTGCCCGCCGCCGTGGTGTCGATATAGATCCGGGTCGTATCGCCCACCGCGCCGATGCCTCCTTGCGCCGCCTCCAGCACGATGTCGACACCCGACACGTTGGTCGAGCCGGACACGCCGAGCGCGTTGGTGATCGCCCCCGCGGTCTTGATCCGCAGGTCATCGCTGGTGGAGATGGTGCGCAGCGCCAGGTCACCCTCGGAGCCGAGATAGGTCTCGCCGCCCGCACTCACGCTGAGCGTTCCGGTGGCGGAGAGGTCGAAGTCCTCCCGCTCCTGGATCTGCACGGCGTAGAGGTCGATCCACTGATCGACGATCACGTCCGCACCGCCCGCATCCTCGGCCGTCAGCAGGGCCGCCGAAATGTCGGAGACGGTGCCATTCAGCTGCACGTCGGAGAAGGTCATCTTCGACCCGTCGGCCGAAATCGCGCCTACGATATAGAGCTTATCCGCGCTGCCGACATTGTTCGAGCCGGTCAGGTCGTCATCCGCCGAGCGGGAGACCTGGTCGCGGATCATGATCTTGTCCCCGACCGAGAAGGCCGAGAAGTCGCCCGCCGCACCCTGGATCGCAGTGCCGCCATCGGTGACGGCGATCGTCGCCTCGATGCTGTCGCCGCGCGGGTCGAGTGCCACGCCCGAAACCATGACGTTCTGGCGGCTCTCGCCCGTCACGCTTTCGACAAAGGTGATCGTCGTGCGGTCGGCGGAGATGCTCGCAATGGTCAGGAACGCGCCTTCCTCGGTCGCGTTCGCGGTGGAGCCCTCGATCTGCACGGTCTGGCCGACGCGCAGATCGGCGTCCCACGTTCCGGAACTGCGGGTCATCGAGTTGCCCGAGAAGTCGACGGTCGCCGCGAAACGCTCAGTCGTCAGGAAGTAGGTGTCGTCCCGCTCGGCGGAGGCGAGCGCGATGCGATCCTCGTCGCTGAGGTCCCCCGAGGAGAGCGTGATGAGGACGGAGCCGCCCGTGCGACCCACCGTGCCCGACACGTCCAGCGTGACCGAGGCACCGGTGATGTTGTTCTCCTCGATCGAGGTCTGCGTGTCGGTCACTGGCACCAGCAGGCCCGCGCCAACGGCGTTGACCAGCTCATCCTCGGTCCAGATCTTGATCGAGGCGTCGATCTTGGCCGCCTCATCCGCGCTCAGCGCCACACGATGCGATGCGTCGTATTCGGTGGTCTCACCGCCATAGGTGCCGTGCAGCGTGCGGAACTGCTCGGTCCGGCTGGCCCGGATCGCGGCGACCGCGCTGGTCACCGCAGCGGAAACCTGGCTGTCGGTATAGGTCGGGTTGGCAGCGCGGATCTGCGCCTCCAGCTCGTCCTCGAGATAGGCAAGCTCGGCTGCCGGGATCTCGATTTCGGCATTCGCGTCGTAGTTCGCCTCGCCGGGGATCAGGACGGTGTAGTCGTCCTGCGCCGAACGCCAGGACCAGTAGGTCGCGTATTCCTGCGTCTTGGAGGTGATGAGGGCGTCCTTGGCCGCGTCCACCTTCTCCTGCGCCGCATCGCCGGTCAGCGCCGCCGCCGACCACGCGCCGCGCAACTCCGCGATGGCCCGCTCGTCGCGGCTTTCCGTGCGGTTGCCGTCGAGCAGGTTGCCCGCCGCGACCGTGATGTAGACATCGCCGGTCGTCTGGACGGAGTCCACCTGCAGATCGCCCGACAGCTCTTTCAGCGCGATGGTGCCGTTGGCCGACGCGTTGACGAGGCTCGACGTGTAGTTGCCGGAATCGATGACGAGAGGCGTGCTCGCCGTCCCGATAGAGCCGTTCTCGGTCTCCAGCGTGATCGCTCCGCCGGTCACATGCGCGGTGGAGCTGGCATCCACACCGCTCGCCGCCAGAATATTGCCCTGGGCACTCAGATGGACGTGGCCGCCGCCGGTGGAGCGGACGTAGCCGACCGTCATGTCGTCGAGCACCTCGTTAACCCGGATGTTGCCACCCGAGGTCACGTCAAGGCGCGTCGACGCTGCCGAGTCCGACAGGTCGGTCTGTACGGCCATGTTATCGGTTCCCACGCCGGCCGAGCCGGTCAGCGTGATGGTCGCGCCGCCGATGGTCGGACCGCTGCCAGATCCGGTGTCCTGAGTGGTCAGGGTGCCGGTCGTGGACAGGATGGTGGAGCCGGTGGTGTTTCGGATCATGCCGCCGACGATCAGATCCGCGTTGCCCGCATCGATCCAGACATTCGCCGCCTCGTTGTGCAGGAACTCGATGGCGATATCGCGCGAGGCGTTCACGTCATGCTCGTGAAGGGTGTAGATGCCCGAGAGCTCAGTCCATTCCTGATAATAGGTCTTCTTGCCGTACCAGGTGGAGGTCGTCCATTTCTTGGTCAGCTTGGCGGGCACGTCCAGATCGGGATCGTCGAAGACCCGCTTGTTGTAGGCATAATCCGAGGCGTCGCCGGTCCGCTTGAAGAAGTAGTTGGAGTTCGGAACCAGCTCCGAGCTCAGCGTCGTGGTGTTCGAGCTGATCGCGTCAGCCGGGTCGATGGCGAGGAAGTCGATCCCCAGCCAGCCCGACTTGCCGAAGGTCGATACCGTCTTGGTCTGCTGCGACTGGCCGATGGTGAAGCCGTAGCGGAAGTCGTTCGAGGTGTCGAAAGTGGTCGTGTTGCCCGTGCCGAGGTTGTGGATCGTCTCCGCCTTCGTGATGGAGTCGAACTCGGTATAGGCGAGGTTCCCGCCCGCTTCCTTCTTGTAAAGGAAGCTCTTGCGGATCCTATCGCCGTCACCTGCCTGGTTGCGCGTCTTGTCGTGGATCAGGATCTCGCCCGTGCCGCGCGTGTCCGCATCGATGCCCTTTACAAGGATGTCGATGCCCGACAGACCCATGTTGTTGACGACGTTGACTTGCGGGTAGCCCGAATAGGCCACCAGCTTGCCCGACCCGGTCGAGACGACCGAGCCCGACATCTCGATCCGACCGCCCGCAGGCTCCAGCGTCTCCATCGTCAGGACGCCGGTCGCCTTGTTGTAAAGGAACAGGAAGTCATCGTTGTCCGTGTGGATCTCGGTCACGGTCGCCCGCGCGTTCAGGATCTGCTGGCGCTGCGAGGCGCCGAGCGTGACCGCGAAGTCGGACTTGCCCGCCTGGATCGTGCCCGCGACGTTGATGTATTCCGCCGAGATGTTGACCCGCTCGCCGTAGATGTTTCCGCGCGAGCCATCCTGCAGGATGTTGGCGACACTGGACCCGTTGGCCGCGGTAATGCCTTCGGCATTCGTCGTCTGGCCGACGATTTCACCGTAGGGATCGCCGCCGATATAGGCCGCGTATTCCGCGTTGATGCTGACCGTACCAGTCGCGGCCATGTCGGTCTTGAGCGCGTAGACATCGCCCGTCTGCGTGATCGAGGCGCCCGGGGAGGCGGTGTTGAAGATGCCCACGGTGCCGCGACGGTTCTCGATATCCCCGAGGATCTGCACGTCCTGCGCAGGCAAGGTGGCGTCACCATAGGCATCGGGATGTTCCGCCGCGCGGATCGCGGCGATGGCCCGCACGTCCTTCGTGACCACGACATAGACGCGCGGCCCCTCGGAATTGTTGAAGCTGTCCCGCGCCGCCTGCGGCGCATCCGCGGTCAGCGTCGGAACGCCGGTGCCGCCTCCGAAGGTCTCGCTCGACACGGAGAAGGCGATGGCGTCCCCATCCATCGTGACGTCGGACACGCCGCGGATCCCCGCGGTGACCGCCGCGTTCACTTCGGCGGTGATCTGCGCCTGCGACTTCCCGGTCGTGTCCACATCGGTCATGGTCACGCCGTTGAACACCAGCCCGCCATTCGTCTCAGGGATGGTGATGTTGCCAAGCAGGACGCTCGCCTCGGTATTGTTGGTGATCAGGATCGACGCATCGGTCGGCGTGTCGAACTTGCCCGAACCCGAAAGCTGGTTGCCGAAGACGCGGACCTGGCCGGCCGCTGCCGTCACGTCGTGCACCTGGATGACCTGAAGCTGCGGTTGCAGGAAAACGACCGAGCCGTCGGACTGACGCTCGGCGAAGCCTTGCGCCACGGCACGCGCTTCCAGATCGTCGATCGCGCCCTGGTAGCTGGCGGCGAGGTTGGGGCTGTCGGCATATTGCGCCAGCGCCGCCTCCAGCCGCTCGATCTCGGTCTGCACCGAGGTCGTGATGGTCTGCGTGCCCGCTGTGTAGCCGATATCGGCCTCTTCGCTGGATACACGTGTCCCGTAGGCCGCCATCGCGCGGTCCGCGACCGTGTCGCGCCGCCCGTCACCGTCGAGATCGCCCAGCAGCAGCTTGGTGCCGGAGGAGTAGTACTCCAGCCCCGTGCCCGCCGCGTTCACCCGGTTGTCGATGGTCAGGGTCTTGTGACGGAAGGCCCCCGTGCGGATCGTGCCGTCGTTGATGACCTTGCCATAGGCGCGAACCAGCAGCTCGCCATCGTCCTGATCGGCCATCGAGCCGCCCAGCATCCCGTCGACCGCGTCGGTCGCCTCGGAAATCCAGCTGGTCGCCTTGGCGATCGAGCTGGTGTCGAACACGGCGTTCTGGTCCGCGTTCATCAGGATGTCGCCATAGCTTTCGAGGATCGCGTTCGCCTCGACCTCGATTGTGTTGTAGGCCACATAGGTCGCACGCGCCGTGATGAAGTCGAGCGGCACCAGAGAGCCTGCGAAGGTCTCCATCGCCACGTCGAGATTGTGCTGCGTGGTCACGAAATCGGCGCCGACGCCGGTGGTCAGCGTCATGTCGCCTTCCGACAGCATCGTCGCATTGCCGCGCAGGATGATCTCGTTATGCGGGGTCAGGTCGATGGTCGAGGCACCGGCCGCCGCGGTCGCGAGACCCCAGGTCTCGGCCGAGGTGTGGACCTTGATGTCATAGAGGCCGTCCACCTCCATCGAGATCGTGCCGCCCGCGCGCACGTTTGCGCCCGCGTCGAGGATAATCTGGCCGTAGACGTCGCGCGCATCGACGCCGCTGGACCCGGCAGCCCCCGAAACCGCACCCGCGGTCAGGAAGTTCAGCACCTCCTTGTAGGTGATCTGATTGAAGGCCGTCGCGTCGAGATTGCCGGTCAAGTCCAGATCGGACTGACCGCCGAACCGGACGATCGAATTGAGATTCAGGTCCGCCGAGGTCAACGCGCCCGCCGCACTTGCCACACCGCCCGTCCGCGCGGTCATGTTGTTGCCGCTGATGGCGTTCTTGGTCACGCGGCTGCTCGCACCCAGAACCGCCGCCGCCGCGTCGATATCGGCATAGGTGCCGACCAGCGCCGTCACGTCGGAGTCGACGTCGATATCGGTCAGCGCACCGGCCACGCCGATCGCGCCGCCCGAGACAGTCAGGATTTGGCTGTCGGGCTTCGCTTCATGCGCTGCGTTGATGGTAAACGTACCGGTCAGGTCGATATCGGCGGCAGTGCCGGACGAGCCGTTGGCGACACCCGCCGTCACGTCCGCATCCACGTCGAGATCGACGATGTTGAGCGCCGCGGCATAGGCCCCCGCGGCACCCACCGCGACCGCGCCAAGTGCCTCGTTCACACCGTCCGCAGTGATCGACAGGTCGCGGGCCGAAATCGTCGTACCCGCGGCCACGGTCGAGTCCACATCCGCAGTCGTGTCGACATAGGCCCCCGCACCGCCGAGGCCGACGAATGCGAGCGACGCCGCAAGACCCTGTGCATACCCGCTCGAGTCGCCTTCCGCATGGACCGAGATGTCCTGCGCGGTGATCGTGCCGCCGGTCAGCTCCGCCCGCACGGTATTAGCCGTGGTGATCCGCGCATCCGCCCCCTGGGCGCTGAGCAATGCCGCGCCGCCACCGGCGAGGACCGTCAGCTCAGCCGTGCGCGCGCCATCGGTCAGCCCGTCCGTGCGCGCCGTCACCGACAGGTCGCGCAGGTCCAGCGTTCCGCCGACCGTCGAGGCCACGTCCGCGCCGAGGGTCACGATACCGGAGGCGCCGCCGAGGGCCGCGACCGTGCCGACCGAAACCGAAGCGATCCGACCGACCGCGCTGAGGCGGCTGATCGCGTCGACATTCGCGTCGAGGGTTGCCGTTTCGATGTCATCCGGGGCGAGGGTCGCCGTATCGCTTTCGCGATCGCCGATATTCACGCCGCTGACGCCCGCGCGCACCACGGGGCGCGCCACCAGCGTCGCGTTCACGCCCGAGGCCGCGACCCCGATCAGACCGAGCGCCGTGGAGTTCGACAGCGTCTCCGCCAGCAGGTCCGCCCGGCTCTCCGCGTCGATGTCCAGCGTGTCGGACAGGCGGATCGTGTTGGACGCGCTGCCCGACAGGTTCGCAGTCACCTGCGAGGTGTAGGTCAGGGTGGCGTTCGCACCGCCTCCCGACACCGCCGCACCGATCGAGATATCGACCGCAAGCGCCGAGGCTGCCGAGATCGCGCGGCTTGCCATGTTGTCCGTCGCCCGGATCACAAGACCCGAGGCCGCAACGTTCGAGCTCGACACATCCGCCGTGACCCGGTTGTCAACCGTCGCCGTCGCCACGCTGACCGCCGCCGCGATGGAGGCACCGGCCGCCGAGATCGTGGCCGAGGCCGAGGTCGCGCCGATGATTGCCAGCATTTCGCCGGTATCGGCTGCCGACACGGTCACGGTTCCACCCGCCGTCAAATTCGAGCCGTCCACACTGGCATCGACCGCGTAGGACAGCACCGAGACGCTGGTCGTGACCGAAGCTGCGACACCCACCGCCGATCCCCCGGCGCCGAGCGCGAAGGACACCGCCTGCACGATCGTGTTGATCGTCGCGCTTTGCGTCGCGGTGACATCGATATTGCGGTCGGCGGTCAGCGTCGAATTGCTGATCTGCGCGAACACCCCGTCCGCCGTGTTGCTGCCGCCGATCACATTGGTCGCCAGCGAACCGCCGACCGCCACGCCGACACCGACGCCGCCACCCGCGAGGGCTGCAGACGCGGTCAGGACTGCCGAATTGATCTGAGAGGACCCCGTACCACCGACCAGGATGTCGCGCGCGCTCGTTACCGTGGCGCCGCTGATGCGGGCACGCACCGCGTTGCCGGTCCGGTTGACCGCCATCGCACCTGCACCCGATACGGACACACCGACGCCGCCGCCGGTGAAGCTCAACGCCGCCGCCGCGGTCATCGCGTTGATCTTGCTGGAATCCGATGCGCGGACAGTGACGTCCGTCGTATTGCTCGTGACCGACAGGGTGCCGGTATCCGCGTCGAGCGCCGCCGTGATGTCGTTGTCGATCTCGTTGACCGCTCCCGCCGCCGCGATGGACACACCGACGCCGACGCCGCCTGCCCCAATCGACAGCGCGACCGCCGCCACAGCCGCGTCAATGCGGCTCGTGTCGTTCGCATTCACGTTGATCGCATCGCCCGACACGGTGACGCCGGTGCCGCCCGCGATCTGCGCGAGTGTGTTCATCTCGACCGTGTTGTAGGCTGCCGAGCCGCCGACAGAAACACCGACACCCGCCGTGCCGCCCGCCGCCGTTGCGGAGCCCGCGAACACGACGGTGGAGATGCGCTGGCTGCTGGTCGCCGTGACCGTCACGTCGCCCGACGCCGTGATGTCCGACCCGGTGATCCGCGCGATCACCTGCCCGTCCGTGTCCGGCGCACCCTCGAGGGTCGCACCGATCGAGTTGCGCGCGACCGAGGCGCCGACCGCGACCGCGACCCCTGCGCCGCCGCCGATGGCGAGAGAGCCGGAGGCGGCAAGGACCGCCGCGTTGATCCGGTTCGCCGCCTGCGCGGTGACGATCACGTCACCTTCGTTCGTGGTGGTCGTGTCGGAATTCGCGATCTCCGCGATGGTGGAGGTCCGCACCGCGTTGACCGACAGGGCCCCTGCCCCGCCAACCGACACCGCCGCCGCGCCCGAGCCCGTCAGCGCCACATTGGCCGAGGCTGCCGCCGCATTGATCGTGGTCGCCTCAAGGCTGAAGAGGCCGCCCGTTTCGGTGATGCTCCACGAATTTCCGGCCGCGTCCTGAAGCTGCCAGACCCAGCTGCCGTCATCGCTGGTCGCGATGGTCGATCCGTCGCTGTCCGACTGATCCGCATCCGCCGGGCGCTTGACGAGCGCGAGGCGCAGGTCGCCCTCGGCCACCTCGCCCGCCGCCGCGAGGCGCGTGCGCAAGGTTTCCAGAATAGCGGCATCGGCCGCTTCGTCCGCCGTGTCGATTGCATCGTTCTCGTCGCGATCGACCGCGACCGCGTCGTTGAGATCGCTGCGGCTGATCCCGCTCAGGCTCAAGGCCGCACCCGTATCTCCCGTCACGGCCTGTACTGCGACGTCGCCCGCCGACGTCACCTGATCCATAGAGGTGATCGCGGCATAAACGTCGTTCTCGACATCGTTGTAGGCGAGCGCCAGGGTCAGCGAGACACCGACACCCGCGCTGCCGCCGAAAGCCGCCGTGGCCGCCGCCGCGCCCGAGAAGGCATTGATCCGGTTCGCATCGGTCGCCTTGACGGAAACCGACCCGGCCGAGACGGAATCCGCCCCCGAACCGGCGATCCGCGCAGTTACATCGGACACGATCCGGTTCGCCGTCGCCGTGCCAGCACCGGCCACGGCCACGCCTGTCGCACCGGCCCCGACCGCCGCGGAAGCGGCGGCGGAGAACGCGTCGATACGGGTGGTGGAGCCTGCATGAACCTCCAGAGCGCCCGAGGTCGTCACATCGGAATTGAGGATTTCCGCTGCCACGGTATTGCCGGTTAGCTGCGTATTGGCCAAGCGCCAGTTGTCGACATCGCTGTAGTCGACCGTATCGAGGCTCAGCGTCCCGCTCTCGGGTGTGAAGCCCGCGCCGATATATTCGTAGACGTCGCCGCCGCGCACACCGCCAAGCACCTTGACCGTGTCGCCCGCGCTCAGCGAAGCCACGTCATCCTCGGTATCGTAATCCGCGCCTGCGAAGGTGGTGACGATCTCCCGCCCGATCAGGTTGCGCGCCAGCGCCACACCGATCGACACACCCACCCCGGTCGAGCCCGCGCCCACGGCCAGAGAGGCCGCGATGTTCGCCGCGCGGATCGTGCCCGCTCCATCCGCCGTGACGCTCAGCTTGCCCGCGCTGACGGTGGTGTCGGAATTGCTGATGCGCCCGACCGTACTGCCATCGACCGTGTTGACGATAATCGCACCCGCGCCGCCGACCGCGACCGCGGTGGAACCGAAACCTGCCGCCAGCGCCGCCGCGGCCCCCGCCGCGTTGATGGTCGAGGCATTGGTCGCGCCGACCGCCGCATTGCCCGCCGTGATCGAGACACCGGTATCGACATCGCGGATCTCGGCCGTCACATCGTTCGAAACCGTGTTGGTCACCGAGGTGATGCCGATGGACACTGCCACGCCGGTCGAGCCCGCCGCGAAGGCGACCGAGGCCGCGCCAGCCAGCGCATTGATCTCGCCCTCGCCTTTCGCCGTCACCGACAGCGTGCCGGCCGTGATCCCCTGGCTGGTGCCGGAGCCGTCGCCGTTGATCCAGGCGCCGGTCTCGATGTCGATATCGTTGACCACCACGACGCCGGAGCCCGAGACCCCCACGCCGGTTGAACCGGCGGCGATCGCCACAGCACCCGCGAAGGCCAGCGCATCGATCTGCGCCGCATTCTCGGCCGCGATGGTCAGCGCGCCCGCCGCGCTCAGGCGGCTGTCCTCGGCATAGGCCTCGACCGCGCCGTCGTCGCCATCGCCGATCAGGTTGATGGCGAGCGACGCGCCGACCGCGACGCCCACGCCCGTCTGGCCGAAGCCAGCGGCGAGCGAGGCGGCCAGCACGGCGGCGTTGATCCCTGCGCCCATTTCGGCGTCGATGCCGATATCGGTCGCCGACACGATGATGGCGTCCACCGTCCGCGCCCGTACGTCCATCATGACGGTGTTGAGCGACATCGCCCCTGCACCTGCGACGGCGATCCCCTTCTGCCCGGCTCCGATGGCTAGCGACGCCGCGGCGGACACGGCGTTGATCGTGCGCACGGCGAACTGCATCTCGCCACCCGGGCCGAGGTCGATGGCGAAGGCGCGCCCGCTTTCGTCCACCAGGGTCCAGCCGTTGGAATCGTTGCTGCGCGTCAGACGGACCGTCTCGTCGGTATAGCTGCCCTGCACCTGCTCCTGTGCCGAGAGCTGGTCGTTGATCAGTTCGACCACCTTGTCGATGGTCTCCTTGTCCGCGGCATCGTCGGTCGCATCGACCGCGTCGCCCGCTTCGTTCGTCTCGGTCTCGGTGGCATCCTCCAGACGCTCCGCCGTCACGAGCGGAGAGGCGAGCGCTGTGAACGTCTCGGGCGCAGCACTCGACGCCTCGACGAAGACGCCATCCTCGCTACCGGTACCGGTCGAGGTGACATCGGCGCTGACGATCTCCGCCGTGGTGTCGCCGGACACGAAGTTGAAGCTGGCCGACAGGCCGACCGAGATCGCGGTCGCCGTCTTGCCGAGGGCCGCGGCCAACGCGGCGGAGGCGGTGGCCGAGTTGATGATCGAGCTGTCGGTTGCCATGACCGTCACGGACTGCGCGTCAATGCCAGAGGTGATCTGTCCCGTGATGCCCGCGTACGCTCCGCCCGAGATCGTGTTGACCGCGACCGTACCCGCGATGCCGACGGCGATGCCCGCCTTGCCCGCGCCGATGGCGGCGGAGCCTGCGACGACCGTCGCCGTGATGCTCTGCTTCGCGTCGGCCGTCACGCTGACCGTGCCGGTTGCGCTGATGTCGCTCGCGTCGATATTGGCGACGGCCGCTGCCGTGCCGCTCGCGACCAGGTCGATCCGCTTCCAAAGGTCGGGATTGGTGTAATCAGCGATGCTGAGGTCTATCAGCTCGCCGCTTTCCGCAACGAGGGACTCGTCACCGACATATTCGTAGATTGCGCCCGAATGGCGCGCGCCGTCCGCAATGCGGACCAGATCGCCCGCATCGACCCGAGCCACGCCACCGTTGGAATAGCTGTAGCTCTCCGCCCAGAGCGCGGTGTTGTCGAAATTCGTCGTGGCGAGGTCCACTGTCGAAGCGCTGCCGAGATAGATATATCCCCTCGCCGCGACCAGATTGTCGTTGGCGTCGAGCGCGCTCTCCCGCACCACCAGATCGCCGAGGCTCAATGCGACCTCGCCCTGCGACTCAATCGCCGCGATGGATTCGGTGCCGGTCTGCGTGCTGCGGTTGTAGCCGATATAGTTGACCGCCGCTGCGGCACCCACCGCAACCGCGGTCGCTTTCTTGCCCGAGATGTTCACGTTCGCCGCGACCGACGCCATCGTCGCGTTGATCGCCGCCGCGTTGGAGGCATCGACCGTCAGGTCGCCGCCCAGCACGATGTTGCTCTGCTCCAGGATCGCCTCGGAGCTGCCGTTGATGACGTTGACGGCCATCGCACCCGCCGCCGAAACGGCCAGCCCGTCAGAGCCGGGAACCTTCAGCTTGGCAACCCAGGTGATCGCCTTGCCCAGGAAGCTCGATCCGGTCGACCCGGCCCCGTTGGCGCCTGCCGCGTCTGCGACGCTGCCACCCGCGCTGGTGCCGCTGTCGGTGCCGCCCGTGCTGCCGGTATCGCCCCCGGTCGATCCGCTGTCGCCGCCCGAGCCGGAGTCGGATCCCGAACCCGAGCCCGAACCGCCGCCCGCGCCCGCACCGCCACTCAGCGCCAGCGCGGCGGACACGGCGAGACCGGTCGCGTTGATCTGCGCCGTGCGATCGGCCTCGACATTGAGGTCGCCGGTCACGTTCGCCGCAGCGGACGCCCCGCCGATGCGCAGCGCCCGCGCCTCGACATTGGTGTCGATCTGGTTGCGGGTGAAGCTGCCCGAAACCCCGATCGCCTTCGACCCGCCGGCCGAGATGGAGACGCCGAGCGTCGCCGACAGCACCGTCGCGTTGATCAGCGCGGAATCCGTCGCTTTGACGGTCGCGCTGCCGCCGGTGGTCAGCGAGGTGACGTCCGACATCGTAGCGGTCGCGGCACCCGCCGCGCGGTTCATCGACAGGATCGGCGCGATCGTCATCGCGCTCGTCGCCTGGGCCGAGATCGCGACCGAGATCGCCGCATTGCTGATCGTCGCGTCGAGATCGGTGCCGTTATCCGCCAGCACGTCGAGGTCGCCGCCCGCCGTGACGGTCGCGTGGCTCAGCACCGCGGAAGCCTCCGCCCGGTCGAGACCGAGGATCGAGGTGCCCGCCAGCATGTCGGCGAAATTGGTGAAGATCAGGCTCGACTCGTAGCCGATCTGGTTGAACGCGACCGTCACGCCGATCGAGATGGCCGACTTGCCGCCCGTCGCCTGCGTGGTCATGTCGACGTCGGCGCGCATCCGCGCGTCGTTATCCGCCGTGATCGAGACGTCACCGCCTGCGACCAGATCCGCATGCATCACCGCTGCGGCAGCCTCCGCGTTCATCGCATTGGTCGAGATGATGGCATTCGCCCCGACGGTCGAGCCGCCCTGAACGACCGAGCCGCCATCCGCCGACACCGCGCCGCGATTGGCCGCGGTGAAGGTCGAGACCTCCTTGGCCGATACGGTGATATGGCCCGCGGTCGCCGTGAGCTTCGCGCCGGCGACCGAAGCCGAGGCTGTGCTGCGGAAATCGTTGAAGGTGATCGACCCGCCCGCCGCCGTGGCGTCGGACGGGCTGACATTGCCCAGCCCCGCGACGCCCGCGACCGCCGCGATCGTGTCGGTGATCTGATCGGGCGAGACATCGACCTTTTCCCACATCTTTTCGTCGGAGAAGTTGGTCGTGCCCAGATCGGTCTCGATCCCCGGCTGGCGCGCCGTGATCCGGGTGTTGCCGGTCGCATCCGCCGGATCGGCATTGCCCTTGTAGCGGTACATGTCACCTTCGGTCAGACCGCTATTTGCAACGCCCGCGCGCGTTGCGCCGATGCGCACCAAGTCGCCCGCCGCCAGCTCGCGCGAGCCGGATGCGGTGGTATAGCCATATTCATCGAGCGCGTTGTCGATGATGCCCAGCACGATGGACAGACCGCCGTCGTTGCGCACGCTGACCTGCGTCTCGTGCTCGTTGGTGACGCTGAGGCTCGCCGCATCGTCCGCGGTGACGGAGATGCTGCCCTCGGCCTCCAGCGTGTTCACATCCGCCCGCGTCGCCGCCGTCCAGCCGCCGACGGTCGCGTATTCGTCGTCCGCGGGAACCTCGACGACGGCATCCGCGCCGGTCCGCTTCCAGACATTGCCGTCACCCGCGATGACGAAATCGCCGGTCTCGACCGACATGACGGTCTTGCCCGTCAGGATATCGGTATAGCCCTCGGGCGCGACCGCGGCGCCGCCGATCCAGGAACGTGCACCCGCGCTGATCTTGTTCGACGCGATCAGCACGCCGATCCCCTTGCCCGTCGCGCCGGTCAGGGCGCTTGCGGCACTGGTGGTCTGGTTGCCGGTCTTGGCGATCACGCTCGCCGTGTTGTCCGCATCGACCGCAATGTCGCCATCCGCATCGACGGTGACGCGCTCCATGTAGGCGATGGCTTCCGCCGGGCTCTCACCATCGAACGCCTCGGAGATCGGCGTCGCGCCGATCAGCGTCTCGATCGCGTTGAAGAAGATGTTGGAGGGCTTCCACCCCATCGTGTTGAAGGCGAAGAGAGCGCCCTCACCGGTATCGCCGCTCGCCGTATTCAGCTGCGTGATCGCCTGCAACTCCATGTCGTTGAGCGCGCGCACGGTCACATTGCCGCCGGTACCGTCGTCGTTGCCGTCACCCGCCGTCAAGGCGGAGTCCACCACCGATGCTTCCGCGGCGCCCAGCATGACATTGGTCGCGCCCACGCCGCTCTTGGCTTCGGACGTACCCTCGCCGATGGCCGAACCGCCGGAGGACGACGTCGCGTTGTCGGTCGTCGCATGCATCTGCGCGGCCAGATCGGCGGTGACGGAGATGTCGCCGTCCACCGTTTCCAGCACGGCGTCGCGGACCGTCGCCGTCGCGCCCGAACGGTGATCGTTCAGCACCAGCGCGTAGCCGGTGGCGACGCTGTCGCTTTCGGTGACGTTGAAGCCTTGCGGGATGACACTGCTCTCGAAGGTCTCGCGCCAAAGCTCTGCGTCGAGGAAGTCGGCCGTGCTCAGATCGACCAGCTTGACGCCATCCGCGCCATCGTCGTCATCGCCGAGATAGACATAGATCTTGTCGCGCGCGCCCTCGGTCGCGTGATCGGAGGAGACGCGGACCCGGTCGTGGAAATTTAGTGCGACCGTGCCCGTGGAGGGTGTCGCATTCCAATCCACCGGGAAGATATCGTTGAGCGACTCCTGCAATACCGCCGCCCCACCGTCGTTGGTGGTCGTGGAGGAGGAGACCAGCTTGGTGTTCGCGAAGAAGCGCGCGCGGTCCTCGGCCCGGATGGTCAGGTCGGTGCCCGCCTTAAGCTTCTCGCCCGTCGCGGCATCGGCGTTGTCGACCAGAACCTTCGCCTCGGCCTGCGCCTTGTTCATCGTCAGCAGGTAGCCGGTAGAGGATCCGCCCGCGCCCTTGATCGCCCCGGCTTCCGAGGTGGAGCTGTTCGAGACCGTGGAGTTCATCAGCGCGGAGGACCACGCCTTCACATCCAGCGCCGCACCCGCGTCGAGGTTGCTCGCCTCGACCGTGACGGCCGCGCCGCTCTCGATCTTGCCGTCGAGCAGGTCGTCGGAAATGAACGGGTCGCCAAGGATCGCCTCGATCGTGTTGAACAGGACGTTCTGCGCCTTCCAGCCCAGCGTGTTGAAGGCGAGCGTCAGGCTCTTGTCGGTATCGCCCGACATGCCCGAGGTCTGGACGGTCGCATCCATCACGCTCGCCTGATCGGCGGTGACGCGGATGCTGCCCGCCGTGGCGGTCAGGCTCGCATTCTTCACATCCGCCGTGGTCGCACCCAGCAGCATGTTGGTGGCGATGGTGCCTTGCTTGGACACCACGGTGCCCGAACCCCAGGTCGAGCCGCCCGAGGTGGTGACGGCACTGGTGATGTTGGCCAGCAGCGTGGTGTTGCCGCGCGCCGCGATCACGATGTCGCCGGTCGACGCGGTCACGTCCACATCGTTCAGCGATACGGTCGTCCCGCCCGTCACCTGGTTGGTCACGATCATGCCGCCGGTGGCGGTGGAATCGGAATCCGACATGTTGCCGAGGTTCGGCGAGAACAGGTCGAGGTAATCGACCGATCCGGCCACATCCACCCAGCGGGAATTTTCCGACGTGTCCGTCAGGATCGCCGCGGTCAGCGCGCCGAGGTCGATGGTCTCCGACCCGTCCTCTTCAGCCGCTTCGTAGAGGAAGACCTTGCCGGTCAGCGCGTTCAGCGCCAGCGCCGCCTCCAGATCGGTTCCGGTCAGGCCGGTCGTGTCCACGGTGCCGACGCGGATCAGATCACCGTCCTTGACCTCGCGCGTGCCCGAATGGGTGGTGAAGGAATACTCGTCGAGCGATGCGTATTTCGCGTATTGCGTCAGGGCGTCGTTGTTGTTGATCGCCTCCGCCGACACTTCGAGCGTGTTGATCGCGCGCAGGTTGGCATTGTCCTCGGCAGTGACGCTCAGGCTCGCCGCCGTGATGTCACGCTGGCCGTCCGCACCCAGATCGACCCACAGGTCGTTGGTCGCGTAGGACTGCTCGCTGTCGGAAAGATCGACCGCAGGCGCACTCGACACCAGCGTCCAGTCATCGGGGGCGTCGTCGATCAGCTCCTGCAGCGTCTTGCCGTCGGTATTGTCGAAGGTCGTCCCGTCGAAACGGACATAGGCCCCGATGTCGAAGCCGTTGACCAGACCCATCAGCCGGACGGTGGTACCCGTGGTCAGCGCGTCGGGCACGCTCAACAGACCCAGCCCGTCATCAGCGTCGATCACGTTCGGCGCGCCGGTCCAGGCATAGACCCGACCGTTGTGGACGACCCGGTCGCCGGTCTCCAGCAAGTCGACGGTGGCGCCTTCCTCGTGCACTTCCGCAGCACCGCGAATCCAGGCCGAGGTTTCGCTCGCCACGCGGTTCGTGGCCAGCATCCCGCCGGTCGCTTTCGCCTTCACCCCGTGCTTCAGCTCGGTATAGGACTTGTCCTTGTTGACCTTGTTGCCGTCCTCGTCGGTCTTGTTCGCGACGACGGCGGCGTTCAGCACGGCGCGGTCGGTCTTCGACTTCGAATTGGCCGAGGTTCCGACCGTCGCGTCAAGCAGGCTGACCTTCGCCAGTTCCATCCCATCGGCCGTGCTCAGCTTGATCTGCCAGCGCGACCCGGCCTCGTCGGTCACGTACCACTGAGCACCGGAGGCGAGCATCTCGACCTCGAGCGCACCTTCGCTCTCGACATCCAGCGCGTCGAATGCGCCCTTGAGCGCCGCGAGAATGGCCGCATCACCCGCCGCATCCACGTCGTCATCCGGCTTGGCCGATGCCGCGTCGTCCAGATCGTCGCCGGACACCGCCGCCGCCAGCGTGCCGGAGGGATCGGACACGACCTCGCGCGTGCTTGCGTCGACAGTCAGATCGCCCGCGACCGTGGCCACGACATAGTCCATGAACGCCTCGGCCCCCGCCGGGTCGGTCTCGATGAAATAGTCCGATCCCAGGAACGCATCGACCGCCGCGAACACGATGTTCCCGCTGTCGTACCCAACCGTGTTGAATGCGATCGTGTAGGCAGTCGCCTCCGCCTTGCCCGCCGATTTCACGTCGAGATAGGCATCCATGCTCACAAGGTTCAGCGCCTCGACGCTCACATCACCGCTGCCGGTTGTCGTGACCGAGCCGTTGCGCATGTAGGCGGTGGCCTTGGAGAACAGCGCGTTGGTCGAAATGACGGCCCCCTTGGCCTCCTTTCCACCCACGGTCTTGTCGTCCGTCTGCACGTTGATGCCGGACGTGTCGCGCGCGCGCAGCGTGGCCCGCTCCTCTGCGCGAACGCCGACATTGCCGCCCGATGTGATCGCACTGCGATCGACACCCGCGATGGCACCGCCATGTGCCTCGTTCCGGGTGATCATGTAGGAGGTGGCCGAGCTCGCCCCGCCAGCCGTCTTCAGTCCGAAGGACTTGGCGAGCCCCGTCACCAGCGAGCCGCTGATGACGTTGCCCTCGTCAAGCGCCTTCCACAGGTTCAGATCCGTGAAATCGACCGCCGACCAATCCACGTTCGAAATATCGTCATTGCCCAGATAGACGTAAAGCTGGCTGCCATCGAGAACGCGGTCGTTGAAGCTGACCGTCTGGCCGTCGCTCTTGGTGGTGAAGTCGTAATCCTTCATCGCCAGGTCGATCAGCGAGTTGACCACGCCGACGCCCAGATCGTTCTTGGCGCTCGCCGCCACGACCATCGAGGTGCTGGAATCGAGGATCGCCGAATCGTCGGCCAGAACGGAGACTGCTCCGCCGCTCACGGTGCTGTCTACGATATGCGCCAGCGCCGCGCCCGACAGCATGTTGGAGGTCAGCAGCGCCCCCGCCGACGCGCCGTCGGCCCCGTTGAAGGCAGAGGCCGCGGTCGTCGCGTCCATATCGTTGCGCGCACTCAGCGTCGCCTCGCTGGTCGCGGTCACGCTCAGCATGTTCTGCGCGCCGGACGTGCCGGTGATGGTCGAGCCGGTCACGAGCGCCGTCGCGTTGGCGGGGCTCTGCGCCCCGATATCGCTGGCCAGGATCGCGTCGAGCGCCATGAACAGCACGTTCTGCGCCTCGAAGCCGAGCGTATTGAAGGTCAGGAACGCGGCCTTCGTGTCCGCGCCGCCCGCGAAGGCGCCATGCAGCGTGGCGTCGAGCGTCTGCGCATTGGTCGCCGAGACGACGACCGCGCCGGTGCCCGGCGTCACGGTCGCATCGCGCAACGTCGCCGACGCGCCGCCGTTCAGGATGTTGAAGACCAGCGCACCGCCCTTGGCGTTGCTGTCGCCATTGCCGGTGAAGGAGCTGCCGCTCGACACCGACACGCCGACATCGCCGACCGAGGTCAGCGACCCGGTCGCGTTGGCCTGGATGTCCAGCGCCGTGTTGACAGAGACCTTCTCGACCAGGGCCTCGACCGAGGCATCGACCTCGTTGCGCACCACGATGCCGCCCAGGCCCTCCGCGTCCGTCTCGGTCGCGTTGTTGCCCTCGGGCAGGACGTTGGTTTCGGTCGCTTCCTTCCACAGGGTCGTGTCGGTGAAGTCGGCGGTCGTCAGATCGACCGACGTGCCGTCCGCCCCCATGAACTTGTAGATCGAACCGATGTCGCCGGTGGCGGTGCCGGTCGTGCCCTCGGAATCCTTGTAGAGCTGAACACGATCACCGAAATCGAGCGACTGCGTATCGGCCACAACCGTCCGGTTGGCGAAACCGCCGGTGACGACCTCGGTTCCGTCGGTGCGGTAATCCGCGTCGGCCAGCGTTCCGATCAGCTCGTCGACTGCGTTGATCCCGCCATCGTGGACGGCGGCCGCATCGGCGACCAGCTTGACGTTGGAGTTGATCGAGGAATCGCCGGTGGCATGAACTTTCACCGTGCCCGTCGCCGTGACGCTGTCCACGATCCCCGTCGTGCTGTCCGACCCGATCTCGGCCCGGGTGCGAGTGCTGACCATGTTGGTGGCGAGCACGACGCCCGCGGCGACGGTCTGGCTCTTGCGGATGGCGGTCTCCGCCGCCGAACGCGCGACATTGGACACGGTCGCGTCCAGCAGCATCTCGTCCGTCGCGGCCACCGTCACGTCGGTGGCGGAGGCGATGGAGGTGTTCTCCAGCAGCGCCGAGGTCTCGAAGCCTTCGTAGGTCACGTCGAGGCCGAGCCCGAGGATCGTGTCGATCCCCTGCTTGAAGTCGGTGTAATCGACGTCCCGCCCGAGGTTGTTATAGGCGACGGCCAGCGCCGCGGCGGCGCCGGACTGGCCCAGCGTAACCGCCATCGCCGAAGACTTGGAGTCGATCAGCATGTCGGCGGTCGCCTCGACGTTCACCGTCGTCGCAGCCGAGATGTCCGATGCCGTCACGCGCGCGATCACGCCACCGAGCAATTCGTTGATCGAGGCCGTACCCGCGACGTTGTAGTCGTAGCTGTCCTCCGCCTCATGCGTATAGGGCACGTTGACCTGCTGCGCATCGGACTGCGACACGATCTGCATGCTGTTGGTCGCGGCGAGCGCGACCGACGCACCGGTCGAGGTCAACTGGCCCTCATCCACCGTCACGGACACGGTGCGGTCCACCTCGTTCAGCGCCAGGCCGAAGGGCAGCGACATCGCATCCCAGCCCGACAGGCCGATATCGAGATCCTTCGCCCAGACCGTGACGGTCGAGCTATCCGTCGCCGACAGGTCGAGCGCGCCCGCCGCCTTCAGAAAGCCGCCATCCACATCGACCTTGGTGTCGCCGCCCACGGTGTTGGAGGCGACGATGCCCTCCGCGTTCAGCGTGGTGTCGTTCGATGCCGAGATGTCGAGCGTTCCGGTCGCCTCGATGTTTGCGCCCGACCCGATGGTGACGGCGCTGTTGTCGGTGACACTGTGTTCGGTCAGGCCGAACAGCTCCGAGAAGATCTCGGTCGAGATCGTGCCGCCGAGATCGGTCGACAGGGTGACGTTCGCACCGTCGATATCAGAGGATGCGCCCACCGTGATCGATGCCGTCCGCGTGACGTCGACATCCGAATAGACCGCGTCGAAGTCGACATTCCCGGTATAGGAAGACGTGTTGTACGCATTGTTCGACGCGACATAGGCCGCCGTGGTGATGTCCACGTCGATATCGGTCTGGTCCGACGCGCTGACGGTCAGATCGCCGGTCGCATTGATCGTCCCCGAGAGATCGACTGTCGCGGTGCTGACGCTGTCGACCGTCGAGAGATAGGCCGGAACGGCCGCCGTCGTCAGCGTCATGGTCATGTCGGTATCGGCGGTGACGCTCACCGCCCCGGCCGCATCGACCGCGCCGCTCACCGTCACCGTCGCACTGACCGCGCCGTCGAGCGTTCCGCTCACATCCGCCACGAGCGCCGAAGTCGACCCCGTCGCCGTCGCATCCGCGTCGAGGGACACCGTCCCAGACGCTGTCACCGAACCCGCGATGAGGATCGAGCTCGACGCCGTGGTGGTCGAGGATCCTTCGCCGAAGGTCGCGCTGGCCACCGCATCGACGTCGAGCGAGGCGAGCTTGCTCGTGTCCGAGCCGACGGCCACGCCGACCGGCACGCGGAAATGCTCCGCCTGCGAGGTGATCGACCCGGTGAACCCGTCCGCGAAGGATGTGATCTCGACGCTGTCGCTCGCGCCTCCATTGCCCGCGACGATGATGCCGAAAGTCGCGGGATCGGTCAGTGCGCCGAATTCCAGATCGAAATGATCGTCGCCCGCATCGCCCTGCAGGCTTAGCGTCGTCACGCCGGTCAGACTCTGCTGATAGATGACCGCGTCCGAATTGGTCTTGTCCGTTACCACCACGCGCTGCACGTACCCGTCGGTCGCGTTGCCCGTCTCCTCGATCCGCACCCCGATCGCGCTGCCCGCATCCGTCTCGTCGTCGATCGTGACGGTGAGCGTGCCCGCGCTCAGCGCCCCGGTCGCCGCGACCTGATCGTATGTTCCTCCGGCTGCCAGCCCGAACGGATCGGCCGACAGCAGCACCCGCTGCTCCATCGGGTCGAGCATCAGCCGCCAGGCCGCCTTGCGCAGACGCTCGAACCGGTCGCGATCCCGGTGGCGCAGCCGCGCGCGGAATCCGCGATTGAGGGGGAGGCGGGGCAAGCTGCCGCTATCGCGGCGACCGAAGGGCATGGACACGGGCAAGTCTCCTGCAACGTCTGGCGCATTATGTGCCGGTCACGCGGACGTCTCCGCGCAGACGGTTGGTGGTGTGCCTTTCTGGATACGCCGGAAAGACAGTCACGATCCACTTAATTCTTGAAGACTGTAGCGATCCTTTGAGGCGAAATCGTGATCCTTTTCACTCTTGTCCCGCGATTAAGCGGGCGGTCTTGACCGGGTCCTGAGTGGCATCGAAAACGCAATCGCATGATCGCGGGACACTGGCGCACAACCGCTCCAATGCCGGACGGACGGTTCCAGGATATGATTCGAGCCAATCGCGCAGCCACAAACCGCCGCGCTGGGGCAGATGCTGCGCCGCCTTGCGCGCCAGCGCTAGGTCGAGCGGACAGTCTAGCCAGACCGCCCTGTCGATCCGCCCCGCGAGAGGCGGCCAGCACCGCCCCAACGGACCGTCGAGGATCGCGTCTTTCGGCAGCGCCTCAACCAGCCCGGGCGCCTCCAGTTCGGCCCAGTCCGCACCCCGCGCCAGCCAGTCGCTCGTGACCTCCGGAGGTTGTTCCGTCGCCGTCTCGTAATCGTCCCATGCAACGACGGGCCGCCCGGTGATCCGCGACAGTTCCTGCGCAACGGTGGACTTCCCCGCGCCCGGCACGCCGCAGATGGCGAGGATCACGCCCGCCGTCCGACGATCAGGTTGAACGGCCAGTCGAGCGCCAGCGCCGTCGCCTCAACCTCGTAGCCGCGGCTCATCAGTTCCGTCGCGTAGAAGTCCGCAGCCCGGTAGAATGGGGCGAAGACAAGATCCGCGCTCATCCAGAACGGCAGGTCGCCCTGGGCGGGCAGCGGCGCCCGCTCCGCGATCACCACCATCGGCGCGACCGTCGCGTGATCGAGCAGTTCCAGCGCCGCCGCCTCGGGCCAGTCGTGCAGCACGCTCTTGAACAGCACCGCATCGAAGGGCGCGCCGGGCAGTTCGTCCCAGCCCCCTGCCCGCGCATCGCCCGCGATGAATTCCGGTCGCGCGCCAGATGGCCGCGCCGCGTTTCGCTCCTCCCCCAGCGCACAGACCGCCGGCAGGTCGAGCACGTGCACCGACGCCCCCGTGCCCTGCATCACTTCCGCCGCCATCACGCCGACATTGCCGCCGATCTCCAGCACCCGCGCACCGGGGTCGAGGTCGAGCCGCGGCACGATGGCCGGAGCTTCCTCCTCGGTCAGCGTCGCGACATAGTCGCACCAGAACCGGGTCGCGCGAAGGTTCTCGGGCTCGGTCCCTTCCGCCTGGGAATAATCGAACAGCCCGAACGTGTGGGAGCGGGCCATGAAATCGTCGCGATCGTCGAGCAACGCGGGCAGTCCCATCGTCAGATCTACCGCCGCCGCCTTCAGGAATCGCAGACGGTGGGTCAGCGCCTCGCGCCGCGCGGGCCAGATTGGGGCGAACGCCTCCGACAGCCGCAGCTTGCCGCCGACCTGCGCAAGCACCCCCGCGCGCAACAGCAGACGCACCAGCACCGGCTCGTCCGGCACCGCAATTTCGCCGTCCAGATGCAGCCGGTCGATCAATCCCGACCGCATCGCGTGGTCGAGCGCCAGCGAGCCCGGCAGGGTTTCCAGAAATCGTGTCTCGGCCATGCGCGTTCTCCCTCGGACGGCGTCATAAAGACATGGGGGCGGCCCGCGCGAAAGGGTCGTCCGGCTTTACCTTTGGATTGTATACGACGATATACACCACGATTCCGCACTGGATCGCACTAAGACACCAGACGAACCGACCAGAAAGGACCGCACATGCCCGGCGACGCCAACCAGACCCCCGCCTCCGAAATCATCTACACCGTGACCGACGAGGCACCGCAGCTCGCCGCCGCGTCCCTGTTACCGATCGTGCGCCGCTTCGCCAGCGTCGCGGGCCTCGACGTGGCCGAGCGGGACATCTCGCTCGCGGGCCGCATCCTCGCCGTGTTCCCCGATCGCCTCGGCGATACGCAGCACCAGTCCGACGACCTCGCCTGGCTGGGCGAGCTGGTCAAGACGCCAGCCGCAAACGTCATCAAGCTGCCCAACATTTCCGCCTCGGTGCCGCAGCTGGAGGCTGCCGTGGCCGAGTTGCAGGCACAGGGCTACCCTGTCCCCGACTATCCCCACGATCCGCAGACGGACGAGGAACGGGAGATCCGCGCCCGCTTCGACGCGGTGAAGGGCTCCGCCGTCAACCCCGTTCTGCGCGAAGGCAATTCCGACCGCCGCGCCCCCGCCGCGGTCAAGGACTACGCCCGCAACAACCCGCACTCGATGGGCAAGTGGTCGGCCGACTCCAAGACCCGCGTCTCCACCATGTCGGGTGGCGATTTCCGCTCCAACGAGCGCTCCACCACGCTCGACGCCGACGCGACGCTGTCTATCGTGCTGAAAGGCGCATCGGGCGAGACGGTCCTCAAGGACGGCATCGCCCTGCCCGCGGGCACCATCGTCGACGCCACCTATATGAGCCGCGCCGCGCTGATGGACTTCCTCGCCGACGCCATCGAGACCACGAAAGAGGACGGCACTCTCTTCTCCCTGCATATGAAGGCAACGATGATGAAGGTCTCGGACCCCATCATCTTCGGCCACGCCGTGCGCGCCTACCTCGAGCCGGTCTTCGAGAAATACGGCGACGACCTGCGCGCCGCCGGGGCCAACCCGAACGGAGGCCTGGGCTCGATGCTCGCCACCATCGACGGGATGGAGAACGGCGCCCAGATCCGCGCCGAGATCGACGAAGTGCTGGCCGAGCGTCCGCCCCTCTACATGGTCAACTCCGACAAGGGCATCACCAACCTGCACGTCCCCTCGGACGTGATCATCGATGCCTCCATGCCCGCCGTCCTGCGCGCAGGCGGCAAGGGCTGGGGCCCCGACGGCAACGAAGCCGACACCAACTGCGTGATCCCCGACAGCTCCTACGCGCCCGTCTATGACGAGAGCGTCAAGTTCTTCAAGGAGAACGGTGCGCTCGACCCCGCCACCGCGGGCACAGTACAGAATATCGGCCTGATGGCCAAGAAGGCCGAGGAATACGGCTCACACCCCACCACCTTCGAGATCGCCGAGGGCGGCACGGTCGAGGTTCGCTCCGGCGACAAAGTCCTCCTGTCCCACGATGCCGAAGCCGGCGACATCTGGCGCATGGCCACCACCCGCCGCGAGGCGGTTGTCAACTGGGTGGAGCTGGCGCTGGAACGCAAGCGCCTCACCGGCTACCGCACCGTGTTCTGGCTGGACGAGACCCGCGCGCACGACGCGGAGCTTCTCAAGATGATCACCCCCATGCTCGACGGCGCCGACGATATCGCGATCATGGCCCCGCGCGAGGCGACCCGCGACGCATTCGAGACCATTTTCGCGGGCAAGAACACCATCGCCGTCACCGGCAACGTGCTGCGCGACTACCTCACCGATCTCTACCCGATCTTGGAGGTCGGCACCTCGGCCAAGATGCTGTCCGTGGTCAAACTGATGCAGGGCGGCGGCCTGTTCGAAACCGGCGCGGGCGGCTCCGCGCCCAAGCATGTGCAACAGCTCGTCGAGCAGAACCACCTGCGCTGGGATAGCCTTGGCGAGTTCTGCGCTTTGGCCGAGTCCCTGCGCTTCGCAGGCGAAGCGGCGGACGACACCGCCTTGCGCGTCATGGGCGACACGGCGGATGCCGCGATCACCCGTCTGCTGGGCGAGGGCAAGTCGCCGGGCCGCAAGGTCGGGCAGGACGACAACCGCGACAGCCACTTCCACTTCGCGCTCTACTGGGCCGAGGCACTGGCCGCGCAGGACACTTCCCCCGAGCTGGCGCAGAAATTCGCCCCGCTCGCCCAGTCCCTGTCCGAACAGGCCGACACGATCCGCGCCGAGTTGAAGGAAGGGCGCGGGGAAGCCGTGGACCTGGGCGGCTACTACCGCACCGACGCCGACAAGGTGGCAAAGGTCATGCGGCCCTCGTCGACCTTCAACGCGCTGATCGACGGGTAAACGAAAGTGATGGCTGGCCCGCATATCGGGCCGGCCATCATTCTCTCAAGCGTAAACGGGGCGCAGCTTAGGTCCGCAAGACAGGCGGGCGATGCGTTCGGCTGCCCACCGCGCAGGTCCAATCCCTTACTCCACCCGCACAGGCAGCGCACTTAGCGCCTTGATCCGCGTCAGCAGATGCGTCTCGACATGCCGCGTGTGATACCGTGTCGGCGCGCGCAGGACGAGTATGCCGTCCACCTCCCGCGCCTTGAGCGGCGCGATCCACGAGGCATGGACATGCGGGTTCTCCTGCGCCAGCCGTGCCGAGATACGCCCCCATGCGTCGTCCCCCGCCTCGACCGGCAGGCCTGGAAAGCTGACCACGTTCCCCTGATCTTCCGCCATCGGCACCGAGGCCCCCTGCCCCATCCGCTCCGCGAAATCCGGACCGACGCGCAGCCAGTCGCCCTGCGCCGCTGCGAGGATTGCCGACGTCTCCAGCCGGTGCTGGGCCACCCGACCCCGTGCGCCTTGCCGGATCAGGCTGAGGAACCCCAGGTCTCTCAGCCGGGCGATCTCCCGTTTTACCGTCCGGGGATCGACCGACCACAGCGACGCGATCTCCGCCTGCCCGCAGCTCAATTCGTCGCGCTTCCAGTTGTACCGTGCGGTGACCAGCGTAATCAGTCGCAACGCCAGTGTCGCATCACGTCCGCCGCGCGCCATGCCCCACGCCCCGAGAGCCGTGATAAGATCGTATTTGCGCTCGGGCGCTTGCGGCCCCGTATAGCCGCGCGCCCCCCGATATGCCCGCATCGCTCGCCTCTCGCATCGGTCCGAGGGATCTTCACGCCCCACATCACCAAACGCTTTTCACTGCCATGACCGGATTAGCGTTGGAAACTGCGATTCTGTCAAGCGAGTGCGTGACAAGCCGACCGTCAGAGATCGAAAGATCAGGTTCATTGGTATAGGGGGACACCAACTCTGTCACCCTATTGCCCCTGCCCTGTCCCCCAATCGGATGTGGATGAGCCCGCTTTGTCCCCCATTTCTTGAGGGTGGCCCTACCGACTGCCCGAATCGACTCGGCGTAGATTCATCCTTGGCTCACAGGTCTGTGGCTTCGCGCGACTTCAGGCTTGGACCACACTGAATAGGAATTGCGGAAAACGCAAATCCGGCGTATTTCCGGAAACAGGCAAAATCTACGTTCCGGGAAAGTCCGATGTTCGATCATTCCGACCTCTCCGCCCTTCAGTCGCGATCGCTGAAGATGCAAGGCCATATCCGGCGCCAGACCTTCAGTCCCGAGAGCGAGAAGATCCTGCGCCGCTTTTCCTCCTGGGAGGTAGCCGAGTTGATCCTCGGCGTGAACCAGAACACCTTCCGCGGCAAGCTCGCCGCCGACCCCACGTTCCCCGCGGGGAACGTCGAGGAGGACGGCCGCCAGCGCTGGTTCACGTTGGAGGAGGTCAACGAGATGCGCCGCCGCATGAAAGTCGGCCGCAAATCGCTGATGCCGAAGCGTCCCGAAGGTCGCGCCATCCGCGCCGCCGTCGCCAACTTCAAGGGGGGCGCCGGAAAGAGTACGGTTGCACTGCACTTCGCCCATGCCGCGGCCCTCGACGGCTACCGCGTGCTGGCCATCGACTTCGATCCGCAGGCGACGCTCAGCCATTCGATGGGCCTGACCGATGTCAGCGAGGACCACACGGTCTGGGGCATCATGGTCCGCGACCTGGAACGGCAGACCGCCGCCCAGAACGACGCCCCTGTCGCTGCCGAAAGCGGGCGCTCGGTTCCCCGCAGGGAACTGCCCGCCTCGATCACCGAGATGGGTCTCGGGGGTCTGCGCGCGGGCGACTTCATCAAGCCGACCGCTTGGCCGACCATCGATATCGTGCCCTCCTGCGCCAACTCCGCCTTCGTCGAGTTCGCCTCCGCCCAGTACCGCCAACTGAATCCCGAATGGAGCTTTTTCGCCGCCCTCGACCGTTGGCTCGACGCCCTGCCCGACGACGCCTACGATATTATCCTCTTCGACTGCCCGCCCGCGATTGGTTACCAATCCATGAACGCCGTCTTCGCGGCGGACGTCCTGTGGATCCCGTCGGGCCCCGGATACTGGGAGTACGACTCGACCACCTCCTTCATCGGCCAGCTCGCCGAGGCACTGGAGGACCTCGCCGAAGGGTTCCCCGCGGGGAACCCCAAGCTGCCCAAGGCCTTCGCCGACATCCGCTTCCTGCTGACGCGTTACGAGCCGGGCAACGAGCTGCACCGCGCCATGTTCGACGCCTTCCGCCAGGTTTGGGGAGAGCGGGTGGCAGAGCACCCCGTCGAGCTGACGCGCGCGGTCGAGCAGTCGGGCCGTTTCCTGTCCTCGATCTACGAGATCGACTACCGCGACATGACCCGCGCGACCTGGCGCCGGGCCCGCGATAGCTTCGACCGGGCCTATGGCGAGTTCCGCGATGGCCTCCTCGCCGTCTGGGAGGATCTGGAGTGAACATGTTTCGGTATCCATTCCCCGTGGGGAAATGGTCAGGAGAATTGACCCAGTCTGGCAGGCGGTTCCCCGCGGGGAACCAAGAGGAGAGCGAAGCATGAGCCGCAAGCGCCGCACATTCGATATCGTAGTTCCCGAGTCGGAGCCGATGGCCAAACCCGAACCCGCACCAGAGCCGGAGGCACCAGCACGACGGGGGCCGATGGCCACCGCAGTTCGCGAAACCGGGCAGAGCCTCGCGCAGCGCCGCAGCGCGGAGCAGCAGATCCGCGAGGAGAACGACAGGCTTGCGCATGAATACGTCGCCCTGAGGCGGCAAGGCCTGATCGTCGGGCGCATACCGCTCGACACTGTCGACACCCGCAAGCTGACGCGGGACCGACATGATGGTCCCGATGCGGAACTCGACGAATTGATCGCGTCGATCCGCGAGATCGGACTGTCGAATCCGATCCAGGTCGAGCAGGCCCCGGACGGGCGTTACGAGCTGATTCAGGGCTTCCGACGCCTTTCGGCGTTCCGCCAGCTGGCGAAGGAGGATGCCCGGTTCGATACGATCCCCGCGGGGATCATGGCCTCCGGCGAGGGGGCGCAGGTCCTGTATCGCCGGATGGTGGACGAGAATCTGGTTCGCAAGGACATCTCCTTCGCCGAGATGGCGTCATTGGCACGGGACTACGGCGCGGATCCTCAGGTCGGTGCACCGGGGACCGAAGCGGCGATCAGGACGCTGTTCGCATCGGTCGCGAAGCAGAAGCGAAGCTACATCCGTGCCTTCGTCGCGCTGCTCGATGAGATCGGGGATCACCTTTCCCATGCACATGCCATACCACGCGCGCTCGGGCTGCGATTGAAGGTGCGTATGACCGAGATGCCGGACGTCGCCATCGCGCTGCGGAAGGAGTTGGAGAAGGTGAAGGGGCAGGGCGTCGATGCCGAACTCGCGGTGCTGGACCGGTATGCAGGATCGGCTGCGCAGCAGCGGTTCCCCGCGGGGAACCTTCCGGCCAAGCAAGGCAAGGCGCCGCGTAACAAGACGACCCTTCGGGTAGAGCGTCCCGAAGGAACCGCGCGTCTGACGGCAAGTCAGGGCCGGATCGAGATGGCACTCGACAAGGATTTTACAGCCTACGAGGCCAAGCGTCTCGAAGACGCGATGACCGCCTTCTTCCGCACGCTAGATGGATCTTAAGGTGTTGATTATACTCGTGATTCAGCAGCCTGGGCCGCAGTCGAGGCAGCCGGGCACCGGCTCCTCCTTCGCCATGCCGAGGGCATCCGCAAGTTTGCGGAGGGCCGTTCGCAGCCCCTCCTCGTAGCACGGGTGGTAGAAAGGCAGTGCCAATGGATCATTGACGCAGGCGCCAGCTTCGATCTGCCAGGCAATCAGGTGGGCGAGATGTTCCGCAGCGGGGCCGAACATCTCGGCCCCCAGCAGGCGCCCGGTTTCATGCTCTCCGTAGATATGAGTCAGGCCGCTCGCCATATTCATCACGGTCGCGCGGCCTTGCTCCGACCAGTCGACGGTGCCGGTTTCGAATGACACGCCTTGCTCCACCAGGTCGGCGTGGCTGCGCCCCACGACCGCGATCTGCGGCTCGCAGAAGGTAATGGAGAGAGGCTCGGATGGCGTGGACCGGCGAATGTCCGTGGCTGCGGCGTTGTGCCCCGCGGTCTTTCCGCGATCGGCTGCGACGTGCAGCAGCGGCAGATCGTCGGCCGCATCGCCCGCGATCCAGATATTCGACTCACCGCAGCGTCCCGTCTGCGGATCGGACAGCGGCACCCCGTGATCGTCGAGCTCTAACCCGGTCTGCCCGAGGCCCAGATCCTCGACATTCGGCGTGCGGCCGACGGCGACGAGGACCCGCTCGAACGTGCCTTCGCCCCCGCCTTCCGGTGAGGACCAACGCGCGAACACGCCGGTGTCGCGCCGCTCCAACACCTCGATTTCGTGATCGGTATGATAGGGCAGGGCATCGCGCAGGGTCTCATGCGCGCAATCGACCACATCCGGATCGGAGAGCTGCGCTATCGAGCCGTTCTTGCCCAGAAGCTGCGTCCGGACGCCCAGCCGGTGAAGGGCCTGGCCGATCTCCAGCCCGATGACGCCCGCGCCGAACACGAGGACGGAGGAGGGCAGGTCCGTCCAGTGAAACACGTCGTCCGACGTGACGGCCGCCGCACCCAGGGCGGCGAAGGTGTCGGACATCCGGGGGGAGGCTCCGGTCGCGATGATGATCTGTGCGGCGCGCACGGTCTGGGTGGCGCCGCCGTCGTTCGGCTCTAGAGCGAGCGTGTCGGGGCCGGTGAACCGCGCGGTGGCCATGATTCTGTGTTGCTCCGGCCACTCCTGCACGCTCTTGCGGACCTCCGAGACGTAATGGTCGCGCCAGTGGTGCAGGCGGCCCATCACCGCGGCGCCGTCGATCCTCGGCTCCGAGAACGAGATGCCGAAGGTCGAGGCGCTGCGACCGGCCTCCGCGGCATTGGCGGCAGCAATGAGCAGCTTGGACGGCATGCAGCCGACGCGCGCGCAAGTGGTCCCGAAGGCATCGCCCTCGATCAGCAGGACGCTGTCGGTCTGCGCCGCCGCCTTGCGATAGGCCGCCATGCCCGCGGTTCCGCCTCCGATAATCGCGACATCGACTTGCCGTTCCTCAGCCATTCCGTTGCTCCCTTGTCAGACCAAAGGGCAACATAGGCCAGTCGCCCCGGTTCCAAGATCAAACTGCGCTGTGAGACACTGTCGCGCAGGTCGTACCTTTGGTCGCTCAAAGTGAAATGGGTGCTGTAAACGGGTCTGAACTGTGTCGCGAAATACTAGAGATACGGTCGAAGCCCGGTTAGGGTCGGGCCAATGCGTCGAATAAAAGACGCGCGACCAGACCGGGACGGTTCGATGACATCCATACGCGGCGCACTCCGCCGGGCTCTCTTTCTCAGTCTCCTCGCGACCATTGCGTGCACGCCGCGCGATGGGGTGGCGATCGACACGATCGACCAGCCTGTCTTCGCCGCGGAGGGCGAGGGTGCCGAGGTCGCTGCGGTGCAGGGGCGCGCGGAGGATCTGCGCGAAGGCTCGCCCATCTACCGCGCGCAGGTGGGCCGGTTCGGCCTCGGCCCGCCGGTCGCGGCATCCGCCCGTCGGCTGGGAGAGATGCGCGATTTCGGGCGGGAGCTCGGCACGGCGGAGGCGGTGCCGGTCGCGACGCGCACCGATCTCGCCACGCTGGCCGCGATCGTGCGGCGGTCAAATTCTGATGTCGCCCGCGCGGCGGAGGCGGTGGTGCGCGCGGACATCGTGCGAGACAATGCGGGCCTGGCGCTGGCGCCCCGCGTCGGCGGCGATCTGGAATATGCGCGGGTTAACGAGGATATCGATCGGACCGCTGGCGCCGCGGGATCCGACGGCACATTCGACCGCGCCTCGGTCCGGGTCGAGGCGACCCAGCCGATCCTGGATCTCGGAGCGCTGGCCGCGCGAGATGCAGCGGAGGCGGAGCAGGGGGTGGCCCGTGCGTCCTACGCGGCACAGACGCAGGCCGCGATCTTCGATCTGACCGCGGCCTATTTGCGGGGGCTGGAGGCGCAGCAGCGGACCGAATTCACTACCAGGCGGCTGGAGCGGGTGCGCGCGCAGATCGCGGCGGAGGCCCGCCTGCTCGATGCCGGCCGCTCGGTCGGGGCGGCCCGCTCGGTGCTGGATGTCGAGAGGGGGTCGGCGGAGGCGGATATCGCGCTGCTGGCGCAGGACCTCGGAGCCGTCCTGTCGCAGATCGCGCGGCTGTCGGGGCAGGCGGTCGATGCGCTGGAGCCGCTTGACTACGGAGCGGGGGCCTTCGCGGCGGCAGAGCCGATCGAAACCTACCTGGCGCGCGCGATGGAGGCCAATCCGCTGATGCAGCAGCGACGGCTCGAAACGCTGCGCCAGCGCGATCTCTACCGCGAAGCCGTGGCCCGCGACTTCGCCCCGCGGCTCGAAGGGTTCGCCCGTGGAGAGCTGGAACAGGAAGACGGCGCACCCGGTCGGATCGGCAACGACACCGACGACTATTCGGTCGGCCTGCGCTTGAGCGTGCCGATCTTCAACCGCGCGGGGACCGGATATGCCCACCGCGTGGCCGAAAGCGACTACCGCGACGCCGCGCTCGCCGAGGTCTCGCTCCAGCGGGAGCTGGAGGCGGAGATCCGAACGCTGGTCCGGCGGATCGAGGACGGACGCAGCGCGGTGGTCGGCGCCGAACGCTCGCTGCGTGCGGCGCGCGAACTGGTGCAGGCGGAGCGGGCGGCGGTGGCGGTCGGTCAGGCCGCGCCCGTCGCGGTGCTGGCGCGCGAGATCCAGCTGCTGCGCGTGGAGGAAAGCCTGCTCCTGCGCCGCTACGAGGTCCTGCGCGCCCGCGCGCGCCTCGCCTTCCTGACAGGCTCCGACCCGGTGGAGGCGTTGCTGTGAGATTGCTCGTATTCATGGCCCTGTTGGCCACACCCGTTCTGGGGCAGGGGATACAGTTCCCGCAAGCGGCCCCGCCGCGACCGGAAGGCGCGCTCGACTGCGCGATCCTGCCTGCACGGGTCATCGAGATCGCGCAGCCGATCGCCGGCATCCTGTCGGAAGTGAATGTCCGTCCCGGCGAGCGGGTAGCCGAAGGGGACGTGATCGCCCGCGTCGATACCGACATCCTGCGTGCGGAGCTGGCGCAGGCCGAGCTGCGGGCCGCGGCGACCGCGACGCTGGAGGCGGCGCGCGCCCGCTCCGAGGTGGCTGAACGGCTCTACGACTCGGCGCGTCGCGCCTTCGAGGGCGGGGTGATCAGCGCCGCGGCGCATGAGGAGGCGCTTCGCGACCGCCTGACCGCGCGGTTCGATCTCGAGCGAGAGCGGGAAGCGGCGGGGCTGGCCGAGGCGCAGGCCCAGGCGCTGCGCATCCAGATCGCGAAAGCCGCGATCAGGGCGCCGGCCAGCGGCGTGATCGGCGAGGGCTTGCTGGCGCCGGGAGAGACCGCGGCGGGCCAGCCGGTCGCCACGCTGATCCAGGTTGCTCCCGTTCGGATCGAGGTTTTCGTGCCCGTCACGCAACTACAGAGCTTACGCGAAGCTCCGGATCAGGTAATCAGGGCAGGCGACGATGGTGATCTGAGCGCACGGGTCACACTGGAATACATCTCGCCCATTGCCGATCAAGGTTCGCGCACGGTGCGGGCCTACTACACGACCGAAGACGAGAACATCGTGCCGGGTTACCGCTGCATGCTGGTGCCCTGACACAATTTCGCCGCCCCGCGGTTGCAATATGCATAGAAAATACACCGTCGATTCTGTCCGGGACATAGACCATGGGTAAGCACGAGAACATCGCCAAGAAGCGTCTGGGTGAAGCCACTCTGGCCGCGATGAAGGCACAGATGGTCCCGATGGAGCCGCGCATCATGCTCGATGCCACCCTGGACCTAGATCCCGGCGCGGCCTCCGGTCTCGACATCTTCCATGCGGTGGTCGGTTCGCTCGATGCGCAGACGCAGGAGCTGCAGGATACCTTCTCGGACTATCAGGACACGCTGACCCAGGCGATCGAGGTCGCGGGCGGTTTGCTCGACGCGGGATCGGATTTCGATGCGCGCGGGTTCGACAGCGCGGTCGGCGGCGCTACGGACCTGGCCGGCGCGCAGGCGACCGCAGAGGCGATGCTCGCTGATATCCGCGACACGGTCGAAGCGGCGAAGGCCGCGTTCGAGGCCAATCTCGACACGTTCGTGCAGGCCAACAAGGACAGCATCGCGAGCAATATCGGCTCTTTCGACACTGCGGGCAGCAACGGCGTGCGCGGCGATCTCGACGATGTGTCGATCACCTTCACGGGCACGGATATCGAGTCGATCCTGACCTTCGACAACCTGACGGATGAGGCCGCACTGGAAACCGCGCTCGACGCGCTGATCGATGCGAAGGTGTCGGCGGCGGTCACGGGTGCAGATGTGGACGCGCTGCGCGTCGACCTGCAGACGGCGGTGCTGGCCGCCCCGCTGGGCGGGCTGTTCGAGCTGGACCTGAACGACGTCGTCCGCGATGGCGAGACGGTCGTGTCCTTCACCAACGATGGTGGCACGTCCAAGGTCAACGTGGTCGTGGACGTGGCGCAGCTGGGCCTGAACCTCGACGTGCTGCTGGGCTCGGTCGATTTCGGGCTCGACACCACCGAGTTGACGCAGGCGCTGCTGGACGGAACCACCACCGAGTTGAGCTTCGATATCGCCAAGGAAGCGGTGATGAGCGGCACGACCCAGACGGGCGTGAAGCTGGTTGCCGACAACTTCGTCCTGCCCGAGATCGTGGCAGGCGGTGCGGGCATCTACGACGGCGCGGGGGCGGGGCCGTCGCTGTCGCTGGGCTTCGTCAGCGGCTCGCTCGAAACCATCGACATGGCCGAGGTGAAGATCGCGACCACGGGCGTGGATTCGATCGAGCTGAGCTCGACTTTCACCTATTCGACCGGATCGCTCAGCAACTCGTTCAACGTCGATCCGATCAGTGTGGCGACGACGGTGAAGGAGATCGGCGGCGCGGGCTTCACCGCCATCGCGGACGATACGAGCTACCGCCTGATCGAGGTGACGATCGCAGGCGACGTGGACACGCAGGCGGTCAGTGCCGTGCTCGACGCCGATGCGTTCGACGCGGCCAATCAGACGGATCGCGACTTCGCCCTGGTGCTGGGGGTCGAGGCGATCCTCGGCTCGGCCCAGGATGATTTCGTCAGCGCCTTCGCCGACTCCGTCGCACTTGATGTGGCGAGCGAATTCGCGGGCATCTCGAACGGCACGATCCGCGCGGCGGTCGAGGCCGCGGTCGATGCGTTCGCAGCCTACGGGGCCGCGCAGATGCAGGATGTCTTGCGCGCGACCGTGTCGCAGATCCAGAACTTCCTGAGCCAGGACATCTTCGACGTCGAGCTGCCCTTCACCGACCTGTCGCTGGGCGATGCACTGGCGCCGATTTCGGACACGATCGTCGGACTGGTTACCAGCTTCGAGGTCGATCTGTCGGCAGCGGGGCTGGACACGGGCGTCGCGCTGCAGACCGCGCAGGACTCGATTACCGGTGGTGAAACAGACGAGGCCGCGCTGACCGCGCTGGGAAGCTTCGACCTCGATGTCACTGTCGGCACGTCGACCAGCACGATCACGGTCAGCGGTCCGTTCGCCAATCTGTCCGGGATCGCCGCGGCGATGGATGCCGCGCTCGACGCGTTCGGGGTTAGCGTGTCGCTCGATGCGGCGGACCGGTTCGTGCTGACGCCGGACGTGGCGGGGGCGGACATCTCGCTCGAAGTGGTCGAGGATGCGGGGGTCGAGGCGGCCTTCTTCGGACTGAACGCAGGGGCCTCCTTCGCTGCCGTGACCTCGGCACTGTCCGCGGATATCGACGTGACCGAGCTTGCGGGCATGGAGGCACTGGTCCTCGACGTGACCGACGAGGCGGGCGTCAAGCGCAAGGTCCGGGTGGACGCCGGTACCGGCTTCGCCTCCCTTGCCGATCTCGCGGCCAAGGCGGATGCGGCGCTGGAGAAGTTCAACTTGAACGTCGCCGCGTCGGGCGGAAAGCTTGCCTACAGCCTGATCGACGTCGACAAGGCCGGGGCCGAGGTCATCGCCTCCGTCGACGATGCGGTACGCGCGCTGAGCCTCGACGGGCTGGTGAACTGGGCGAATGGCGAACTCGACGAAGTGCTGCCGGACACGAAGCTGTCGCTGTCCGAAGACGGCAAGCTTGTCATCCTGCTGCCCGAGGTCGGCGCGATGGTCGGCCTCGCCGGATCGTTCAACATGGACGAGCTGGGCTTCGGCGACATCGCGGGGCTGGACCTCAACACCAATCTCGCCGTGCTGCTGTCGGGCGAACTGAACACCGCGCTGGCCGTCGACGTGGCAGCATTGATCGGCGATGCGGTCGACGCGCTGAACGAGCGGGCGGACAATGGCGGGGACCTCGACCGCTCCACGACTTTCGCGGATCACGTCTACCTGCAGGACACCTCCGTCTTCGGGCGGGTGAACGCGGCTGCGACTTCGCTCAGCGCGACTGCCGATCTGGGGCTGGTGAAAGCGGAGATCGGCGCGGATACGCCGACCGACAATTTTGTTGTGGTCGATGCGCAGCTCTACGCCACGATGACGTCCGAGGAGGGCGGCAGCTTCTCCAACTCGGTCTCTCTCCAGCAGATATTCGACAAGATCGGTGACGGCTATGCGGGCGAGCTGGTGGGTCAGCTCGAACTGGGCGGCGGTGCGATCACCACCGAAAGCGGAGAGGTCGTGCTGTCGGGTGGTAACCTCAAGCTCAACGACAACATCTACGAGAACGCCTTCGATGCGGGTGAGATCGGCAATGTTGCCGTCGTGCATTTCGGCGACGTGTCCATCGAGGTCGCGGGACTGGGCGGTCTGACCGAGGATGCGGTGAACGCCGTCACCGTGGCGGCCCCCGACCTGTTCGACACCGACAGCTGGACGGTGGTAGTCGACAGCCCCGTGGCCGAAGCGCTGATCGGGCTGCAGACCGGTGACACGCTCGACACCCTGACGAACATTGCGGGCCTGCTGGTGCAGGTCGGCGAGACGCTCGAGACGCAACTGCCCTTCCTGGGTGAGGACATCCCGATCCTCAACTTCTCGCTGCTGGACGTGGCGAATTTCTCAGAGGACTTCCTGAAGGGCGTGCAGGACGCGCGCAACAATCCGCAGGCGACGCTCGACAAGGTCGATGCGCAGCTGGAGGAAGTGTTCGGCGACGACACGGTCGAGCTGGCCTGGGACGGCGCGACCGATGTGCTGACCTTCGATCTGAATCTCGTCTACGGCAATACCGAGACGGTGCCTTTCGCGATCGACCTCGCCGCCTTGTTGGGCGATGAGCTGGAGACGATCCTGGGTGCGGACGTTGCCGAGTTCGTGACCGGCCTCGTCGATGCGCGCGGCGATGCCGAGCTGTCGCTGACGACCGACCTGATCCTTGATCTCAGCTTCGGCATCGACCTGTCCGGCCTGCTGGCCGAACCGACCGATCTGGCCGAGACGACGACCGACCTGGCGCTGCTCGCCTCGGTCGGGTCGGTCATCGGGGCGACGGGCAACGACCTTCGCATCACCCGGATCGACCGCGACACCGGTGCACGCAGCCTTGTCGATATCGACCTCGACGGGGCCGAGACGGTTGCCGACGTGGTCGCGCTGATCGATGCGGCGGTCGGCACCGGCTTCGGCAATGCGACGCTGGGCGACGGGACCGGGGCCAACACCTCCTTCACCTTCGACGCGGCGACGGGCGAATTCGTGATTGTGGACCAGGACGCGACTGCGCGCGACCGCACGGGCCTCGACGCGCTGTTCGGCACCGGCACTTTTGACAGTGCCGATGTTGCAGGTACGCAGACTGTTGTCGGCACCATCGCGCCGGGCAACGCGGCTCTGGAATACAGCTTCGACGTGACAATCGGCGGCGAGAGCGCGACCGTGACGGTTGCGGCCGACGGCGCGCGCACCACCGCGGAAGATCTCGCCGATGCGATCGAGGCCGCGATGCGCGATGCGTCGATCGCCCGTTCGGCCATCGATCCCAACGCCGTGCCGGGCACCACCGTCGCGATCGGCCAGCTGCTCGACATCAGCGTCGACGGCGGGATGCTGAAGGTCGAGGCGACTGACTTCGCCGAGGCGCAGGGCTATGACCCGATCACCTTCTCGCTGGAAGGCATGGATGTCAGCCACACGGTCGAGTTCGAGATCGAGGAGCTCGACGGCTCGAACGCCGCGCGGATGCTCGGCTTCGAGGACGGGCAGGAGCTGGACGGTGCCGACGCCCGCTCCGACGCGGTCTATGAGAGCGCGGGGGACGGCAAGGTGCGCCTGTTCCTCGACACCGACGAGACCTCGGTCCGGTTCGAGCTGAAGGCGGGCGCCGAGAATTCCATCAACGCGGTTCTGGGCCTTGGGCCGGTCGAGGCGACCGTGACCGGCGGCACCGCCCTGATCGACGCCGGCGACGGTTCGGGCGACGCGGCGCGGATCGGTATCGCGCTGGCGGACGCGGATGGCGACGCGAATGACGGGCAACTGGACCTGTCGAAGCTCGGCGATCTCGCCAACCCTCTCGACCTGTTCATCCCGGACGTGAAGATCGGTGTGAATATCGACCTGCCCATCGATGACAATCTCGGCCTGCTGGGCGACGATGCGGGCTTCAGCTATGTCGCACCGCTGATCCAGACCAAAGACGGGATCACCGCGGCCAATTTCGACATCGACGATGTGCTGAGCAATTTCGAGGGCGACCTCGTCACGTTCTTCGAGGATCCGGGCGCGGGTTATCCGACCGCGAATATCGAATTGAACCTCGACGGGCTGGCCGATGGCCTGTCCGATATCAACGTGCTGGAGCTGCTGAACGATCCGCGCCTGGTGCTGAACGGGCTGGACCTGATCCTGGCGCAGACCGACAAGGTGATCTCCGGCTTCCTCGACAACATCACGCTGCCGGTGATCGGCGACGGCCTGTCGGCGGGCCTGTCGGTGATCGACGATCTGCGCTACGACCTGATCGCGCCCGCGCTGGAATATGCCAACCAGCCCAAGGCGGACGGCACACTGCCGACAACGGTCGATCTGCTGACCGGCTTCGTCAACGATGCGATGAACGATCTGTTTGGAACGTCGGGCGTGACCTACCTGCAGGCGTTCCTCGACACGTCGGGCGCCACGAACGAGAGCTATCTCTACGGGAACTTCAATTTCTCGGGCAACCTGTTCTCGGCTTCGCTCGATGCGGGCTTCGACATCGGGATTCCGGGCTTCGATCTGGAGTTCGAGGAGGGCACCGCGCTCGACCTGTCGCTCGATTACACGGCGAATATCGGCTTCGGCATCGACTCCAAGGGCTTCTACCTCCTGAATGACGAGGACGAGGCGGAGATCTCGATCGACTTCACCGTGGACGCTGGTACCTTCGCGGGTTCGTTCACCATGTTCGACCTGCTGCGCTTCTCCGCCACGGCGGTGGACACCGCGAACAAGGCAGCCAGCGGCTTCACCGCCGCGCCGGGCGAGGGTGGCTACGCGGGCGGCCGTGTTGGATTGACTGCGGCACTCGAGGCCGACCTGTTCGGCGACCAGGGCACCGCTGCGCGCGATCTGAGCGGCATCACGGTGATGAAGGGTGCGGACGTCGTCGAGTACGACAAGGAGATCCGCCTCTCCGCCCTCAAGATGAGCGACCTGGTGGGCCTCGGCTTCTCTGCCGACGCTTTTGCAGAATTGCAGCTGAAGGGTGAGGTACTGAACCCGACCACGGGCGATCCGATTACCATCGGCGGCGTCGCGGCGATCCCGACCGTGATGACCGAACTGGTGGTCGAGGCAAGCTTCGACACCGCGCGGTCCGGCCCGAAATTCACGCTCGACACGCTGACATTCGAAGACGTGCGCCTCGATGGGCGTGAGCTCTATAACGCTTTCCTGAAGCCGATCATCGACCCGATCGACCCCATCATCGATCCGCTGGCGGATGTGGCGCGTGCGCTCAACACCGCGCCGATCAGCTTCGCGCTCGACGCCTTGGCCAACGTCTTCCCTGTCGTCGCAATCGGGCAGACGATCGCCGACATCATCATCTTCGTGGACGACATCGTCGACTCGGGCGGGTGGATAAATTTCGGCACGTTCGATTTCGCGGGTCAGAAGGATGGCCTTGCCAACGGCTCGAAGAATGCGGGCGATCTGGACAGCGACGATCTGGTCCAGACCTCGTCGAGCGCGACGGTCAATGGCCGGTTCGGCGGCAAGGGTCTGACCATCGACCTGCCGATCATCACCGATCCGTCCAACGTCATCGCGCTGCTGCTGGGCAATTACGAGGACGTGAACCTCGTCACCGCGACCTATTCGCTGATCGACTTCGAGTTCGACGTCAGCATCGTGGGCGACCTGATCGCCTCCGCCGGGCTGCCGAGCAAGGTGGTTTCGCCGCTGCGCGGAGCGCTGGATGCCAGCGTTTACGGCAAGGGTTTCGCCGGCTTCACCGTCGGCTACGACATGTCGGGGATCGTCAACTTCATCGACACCTTGCAGGCCGAGCGTCTGCTCGACGGGGTGTTCATCGACAGCTCCGATGGCGGTCTCGTCGATTTCGAGATCGGGTTCAGCGCCTATGCGTCGATCTCGATCGCCATTGCGTCCGCCTTCCTGCGCGGTGACGGAAATGCCTATTTCCGTCTCGGCTTCAACGATCCGAACAACGACGGCAAGCTGCGCATTCCGGAGGTCATCCGCGTGGGCGAGGCCGCGCTCGACGCCAGCGATTTCGTCGAGGCGATGGAACTGGTGTTCAAGGGTGAGGCGGGCTTCGGCTTCAGCGCATCGGCTGGCGGCAAGATCGGCGTCGGCAAGCTGTCCGCCAGCTTCTCCATCAACATCTTCAATTTCAGCCAGGGCTTCACTTTCGGCGGTCTGCCCATTCCGGGCGAGATTTCCTCGGACGTGTCCGAGACGAACAATACCGCGATCCTGAATGTCGGCTCGCGGTCCGGCCTGAGCTTCACCAACCAGGTCGAGGACGGCAACGACACAATCATCATCACTGGTCCGAACTCGCCCGTCGGCGTCTCCTGGCAGGCGGGGAGCGTCAGCCAGACCGCCTCGCTCGACGCCGCGACCAACGCGATCATCATTCCCGGCGGCGATGGCGACAACACCATCGACATGTCGGGCATGACCAACAACGGCGGCAATCCGATCCCCACGCTGACCTATACCGGCAGCGGCACCGACACGATCACGCTGTCCGATCATGGCTTCCACGTCGTTTTCGCGGGCGAGGGCGACGACACGATCACCGCGGGCGCGGGTGCCACGGGCGAATACTGGATCTTTGGCGGCGCGGGCAGCGACACCATCACCGTGGGCGGAACCGGCGACACGTTGATCTTCGGCGACGACGATTACGGTCTGCGCGACGAGTTCGCGGCGGCATTCGCGGCCGGTGGCTTCAACAAGGCCGCGGCCGAGGCGATCATGGCCCGTGCGGCGGGCGATCTGGGCATGACGCTGGAGCAGCTGAAGTCCAACTATACGCTCGACACCCAGGCGATCGCGGGTAGCGACGGCGACACGATCACGGTCGGCTCCGGCGATCACACGATCTTCACCGGCGCGGGCGCGGACTCGATTTCGACCGGCGGCGCGTCGGGCGAGGTGCGCATCTATGCGGGTGCAGGTGACGACACGATCACCGCCAATGGCGACGACGTGCTGGTCGAGGGCGGCGCGGGCTCCGACCGCATCTTCTTGGGCGACGGAGTGAACCGGGCCTATGGCTGGGGCGCGGCAATGAGCGCGGACGGCCTCTCCACAGACCAGGCGCTGAACGCGGCGGCGGCCGAGGATGGCGCGGACCTGATCATCGGCGGCGCGGGCACCGACACGATCTGGGGTCATTTCGGCGATGATGTGATCGAGGGCGGCGACGGTGCGGACGAGATCCGCGGCAACCTCGGCAACGACCTCATCTCGGGCGGCCGCCTCTCGGTCAGCCACAACGGCGTCGCGATCGACGTGGCGAGTTCCGACCTGCATCTCAGCTTCCCCGGCGTGGTGGTCGTGGACGCGGTCGACCTGTCGGACGGCAACGATGTGATCTCGGGCGATGGCGGCAACGACATCCTGCTCGGCGGTGGCGAGAGCGACGCGATCTCCGGTGGCGGCGGGTCCGACATCATGGTCGGCGACTTCTCGGAGCTGACGCTGTCGGGCAATCGCGTGCTTCAGGGCGTCGCCGCATCGGGCGTGACCTCGACCAACCAGGGCGCGGACTCCATCACCGGCGGCGCGGGTCAGGACATCCTGATCGGCGGCGGTGGCGGCACCGGGCAGGTCGACGAGCTGACCGATACCGAGGGCACCAACACGCTGATCGGCGACCATGCGAATGTCATCGGGTCGCGGCCGCTCGAGGCGGTTTTGCAGGTCGTCTCGGTCGCGAGCCAGTTCGGCAACGACGACATCATCACCTCCGGCGGAGGGCACGACGTCGTGCTCGGCGGCGAGGGCAGCGACACGATCGACGCAGGCACCGGGACCAACATCGTGTCGGGCGACCTCGCCTCGATCGATCTGGTTGGCGGCACCGCGACGGCCATCGCCACCTTCTCGGGCGGGGCGGACACGATCCTGACCGGCACCGCGTCGGCCAGCGGCGATCTGCTGACCGACCGCGCCGATCTGGTGATCGGCGGGGCCGAGAACGACACGATCTCGGTCGGCCAGGGCCGCAACGCGATCCTCGGCGATGACGGGACAATCACCTTCGATGCCGCCGCGCGGCGCACCCAGATCAACTTCCTGCCCGCGCAGGACGCGAGCCCCGAGGAGGCGGCCCGCGTGGCCGCGGACTTGGCCGCGATCGACGCGATGATCATTCGGCTCGACGCGCAGATCACCGACGAGGACGGCAACGACACGGTCACGGCACTGGACGGCGCGGATTTCGCTATCCTGGGCGGCGGCGACGACACCGCCGACCTTGGCGAAGGCATCAACCGTGCGATCGGTGACAACGGCTCGATCCGCCAGGACATCTTCCTGCTCAGCGCGCGCACGGACACGCGCGGCGGCGACGATACCATCACGACCGGAGATGATGGCGACCTGATCATCGGCGGTTCGGGCGACGACACGCTCGACCTCGCCAATGGCGACAACGTGGTGCTGGGCGACGTGGGCGACCTCTACATGACCGCGGATACCGGGACGCTGATCACCGTGTTCTCGAGCCTCGGCGGCGCGGACGGTGCCGATACGGTTACCACGGGTGGTGGTCGCGACAGCGTGATCCTGGGCGGCAACGACGACGTGGCCGATCTTGGCCAGGGCATCAACGTCGTTCTGGGCGATACCGGCCAGATCTACGCCACGACTGGCAGCGTGCGGACCGACAGTGCGATCGACGCGGGCGACGACACGATCACCACCGGCGACGAGATCGACATCGTCATCGCCGGGGCCGCGTCCGATACCGTCATCGCGGGCGAAGGCGATAACCTGATCCTCGGCGACACGGGCGTGATCCGCTACGACGCCACCACCTTCGCGGCCGTCGACCTGTTCTCGCTCAACAACTCCGAGGATGGCGACGATACCGTCACCACCGGGGCAGGCGAGGATGTCGTCGTGCTCGGCGGCAAGGCCGACACGGCCGATCTGGGCGACGGGTTCAACCGGGTGCTGGGCGATAGCGGCACCATCTCGCTGGTCAGCGGCTACCTGGAATCGGCGTCCAACACGGATGCACGCGGCGACAGCATCACCACCGGCAGCGGCACGGACATGATCGTCGGAGGCTCCGCCAACGACACGATTTCGGCAGGTGCGGGCGAGAATAGCATCCTCGGCGACACGGGTCGCATCGGCTACATCGTCGCGGCGGGGCTGGTCAACTCGATGACGGCGACGTCCGACGTCCTCGATGGCAGCGACCAGATCACGGCAGGCGACGATACCAACCGGGTGATCGGCGGCGGCAAGGGTGACACGATCACGCTGGGCGATGGCTTCAACGCGGTGCTCGGAGATTCCGGCACGATCACGCCATTCACCGGCGTGCTGATTTCCGCGGTGGACGAGTTCGGCGGCAACGATACGATCTCCTCCGGGGCATCGGCAGACGCGATCATCGGCGGCTCGCGCTCGGACGTGATCGACGCGGGGGCGGGCGACAACTCGATCCTCGGCGATACGGGCGAGATCCGGCACAACGTGCTGACCTTCGTTGGCTTCACCATGCAGTCGGTCGGCGCGACCGGCGACGGCGATGACGTGGTCACGACGCTGGGCGGCAATGACCTCGTGATCCTCGGAGGCCGTGCGGACACGGCCAATCTGGGCGAGGGCAACAACCGCGTGCTGGGCGACAGCGGCACGATCGAGACCCGTTCGGCCTTCATGACCGGCTTGGCGGACGGTTTCGCCGGACGCGACACGATCACGACCGGCACGGGCCGCGACATCGTCATCGCGGGCGGCCAGGCTGATACCGTCAATGCGAGTGCGGGCGACAATGCCATCCTGGGCGATACAGGCACGATCACGCATGACCGGACGACCCTCGCGACCTCCACCATGCAATCGGTGAGCGATAGCGGCGACCGGGGCGATACCGTCACGACGCTGGGTGGCAAGGACGACGTCATCCTCGGGGGCGGCAACGACATCGCCAATCTCGGAAACGGCCTGAACCGCGTTCTCGGCGGCTCCGGCACGCTGAACCTGGTGACCGGCGTGGCCGAAACCCGCGCCGATGCAGATGCCACGACCGCCAACAGCGACACGATCACGACCGGCATCGGCAACGATGTGGTGATCGCGGGCTACGGCAACGACGTGCTGACGCTGGGCGACGGCAACAACGTCATCCTCGGCGATACCGGCCGCGTGTCCTTCCTCGTCACCGACAACACGGCGCTGAGCCTCAGCTCGACCGGCGACAATGCCGATGGTTTCGACAGGCTGACGACCGGCACCGGGCGCGACTACGCGATCCTCGGCGGCGACCGGGACGAGGCGAATGTCGGCGCGGGCGACAACATCGTGCTGGGCGACAGCGGAACGCTGGACCTGACGCTGCTGACCGCGACCACGACTAGCAGCTCGACGGCTGGCGACGACACGATTACCGCGCTTGGCGGCGTCGACCTGGTCATCGGCGGTTCGTTCACCGACACGATCTCGGTCGGCTCGGGCGACAACATCGTCCTCGGAGACGCGGGCACGGTCACCTGGACCGGCGGCACGCCCGTCCTGCGCAGCATGAGCTCCACCGGCGACGTGCGCGACGGTTCGGACATCGTCACCACCACGAACGGCAACGATCACGTCATCTTGGGCGGCAACGACGATACGGCCAACCTGGGCGAGGGCGTCAACCGCGTGCTGGCCGATAGCGGCACGATCGACGCGACGCTGGGCAGCATGACCGGGGTGGTCGATTTCTTCTCGGGTGATGACCAAGTTACCACAGGTGGCGGGGCCGATCTGGTCATCCTCGGCACGGGTGCGGATACCCTGTCGGGCGGTGCGGGCGACAACCTCGTGCTGGGCGACAGCGGCAACATCACCCACCAGGTCGGTGGCACGGATCTGCGCTTCATGTCGAGCGAGACCAACACGTTCGATGGTCGCGACACGGTCACGCTGCTTGAGGGTGCGGATCGCGTCATCCTCGGCGGCGACGACGACTTAGTGGCGATGGGCGGCGGCGCGAACTGGGTTCTGGGTGACAGCGGCCGCATCGATCGCGAAACGGGCGAGATGAGCTCGGCCGCGTCGAGCGAGGACGGCGACGACCGGATCGTCGTCGCGCTGAGCGGTGGAGTTGCCAGTGGCTCCAACACCGGCGCCGATCTCGTCATCGCCGGTACCGGCGCGGACGAGATGGACCTGAGCGCGGGCGACAATGCCGCGATCGGCGACAGCGGTACGATCCGCTTCGCCATCGGGGCGGAGACGCTGATCTCGCTGACCTCCGACAGCAACGCACTCGATGGGCGCGACACGATGCGTGCGCTCGAGGGCGACGACATTGCGATCCTCGGCGGTGCCGCGGACCGAGCGGAACTGGGGGCGGGCAACAACCGCGCCATCGGTGACAGTGGCTTGATCGACGTGGTCGCGGGGCGGATGGAGGCCAGCTCGGCGACCTATCTCGACCTCACCCCGGCGGCGAGCACCGCGGGTGACGCCGCCGCCGATGTGCTGATTGCAGGCATCGGCGCCGATATCCTGATCGGCGGCAGCCTGGCGGACACGATCCAGGCGGGAGATGGCGACAACACCATCCTCGGCGATACGGGCGTCGTCACGCATGGCGCGGGCAATGTCGTGCTGACCGCGAGCTCGACTGCCAATACACGCGACGGCATCGACACGGTGACCAGCGGGACCGGCAGCGATGTCGTGATCCTCGGCGGGCGCGGTGACATCCTGAATGCGGGCGCAGGCGACAATGTGGTGCTGGGCGACAGCGGCAGCGTCGATATGGTCGCGCGAACCGCCACGACCGCCAGCGACAGCGTTGCCGGAGCCGACGGCATCACCACGGGCGGCGGCTCCGATATTATCCTCGCCGGCAGCCTGAACGACACGATCTCTGGCGGTGCGGGCGACAATGTCGTTCTGGGCGATACCGGCACGGTGACCTGGGACGCAGGCAACGTGCTGCGCACCGCGACTTCCGCCGCCGATGTGCGCGACGGCATCGACAGCGTGACGCTCGGCGCGGGCAACGATGCCGTGATCCTCGGCGGCGCAGGCGATACGCTCAACGCGGGCGCGGGCACGAACCGCATCCTCGGCGACAGCGGCACGATCGACGCGCTGACCGGCACGATGACCACCGCCTCGGACAGCATGGCCGGCGCGGACAGCATCGTGACGGGTGACGGTAGCGACCTAATCCTGGCAGGTAGCGGTGCGGACACCGTGACCGGCGGCGCGGGCCACAACATCGTACTCGGCGATACCGGCACCGTGACGCATGTGGTCGGCGCGACGACCCTGCTGCGCGCCGAGAGCGCGGCGGACGCGCGCGACGGCGTCGACGAGATCACCCTGTTGGGCGGTGCAGACCGCGTCATCGCGGGCGGAGCCGGGGATATCGTGGCCTTCGGCGATGGCGACAACGTGGTGCTGGGCGACAGCGGCCATATAGACGACCAGATCGGCGAGATCGCCACGACCTCCGATATGCAGGCCGGGGACGACACGCTGGTCATCGCCGTCGCGGGGGGCATCTCGACCGGCTCCGACATCGTGCTCGGCGGCAGCGGCAGCGACCTCATTCGCACCGGAAACGGAGGTGATGCGGTCCTTGGTGACACCGGCACGGTTCTGTTCGACACCGCAACGCGGGCGCTGCGCACTCTGAACACGACGAGCGATCTGCGCGACGGCGTCGACACGGTCATCACCGGCAGCGGAGACGATATCGTCCTGCTCGGCGGCGGTGCGGATACGCTCGAAGCGGGCGCGGGCTCCGATCGCATTCTCGGTGACAGCGGCACGGTCGACGTCACCGCGATGAGCCTGACCGCCACGCAGGCAAGCATCTTCGACGGTGCCGACCTGATCGAAGCAGGAAGCGGTGCGGACATCGTCATCGCCGGAGCCGGGGCGGATACCGTCGACGGCGACAGCGGCGCAAACGTGATCCTGGGCGATCACGGCACGCTGACTCACGACGCAGCCTTCGCCCTCTTCGTGGCGACCGGCGCGTCGGACGCGCTCGACGGCAACGACCTGATCACCACCGGAGACGATGCCGATATCGTCATGCTCGGCGGCGGATCGGATACGTTGAGTGGCGGCGCGGGCGACAACATCGTGCTCGGCGACAGCGGTACGATCGACCGCCTGAACGGCTCGCTGGAAACGGCGAGCGATACGCTCGGCGGGATGGACGAGATCACGCTCGGCTCCGGCTCCGACATGATCCTCGGCGGCTCGGATGCCGACGTGATCGTCGCTGGCGCGGGCGACAACTTGATCCTGGGTGATACCGGCACCATCACGCATGTCGTCGGAACGACGGCCCCGCGCGTGCTTGCGTCCGCCACGGATACCGAGGACGGCGCGGACGACATCCGCACGGGTGGCGGCTCGGACGCCGTGATCCTCGGCGGCGGTGACGATGTGCTCGTGGTCGAGGGTGGCGTGAACCGCCTGCTCGGCGATGGCGGGCGGATCGACGCCGAGACGGGGACGATTACCGCCGATGCCTCCGATCTCGACGGCGCGGACGACATCACGACGGGCACCGGTGCGGATCTCGTCGCGGGCGGTGCGGGCAGCGATCTGCTGACGCTCGGCGCGGGTGCGAACGTGGTGCTGGGCGACAGCGGCACGATCTCGCACGACGTTTCGAGCTTCGCGGCGCTGGTCGTGACCGGCGTGGCCGATGCGCGCGACGGGGACGACATCCTGTCGACCGGCACCGGCGACGACGTGGTCGTGATGGGCGGCGGAGCGGACAGCGCGAGCGTGAGCGACGGCGACAACCGCCTGCTGGGCGACAGCGGTTCGATCGACCTGGTCGGCGGGACGCTGGTCAGCCTGTCGGACGCGACCGACGGCATGGACACCCTGACCGGCGGCAGCGGCGTCGACATGATCCTCGGCGGCGGCTTCGCGGACGCGATCACGGCGGGCGACGGGGCGAACCTGATCCTCGGCGACAGCGGCAGCGTGAGCCACGACGTGACCACGCTCGGCGCGGTCCTGCTGAGCAGCGGCGGCACGACGCGGGACGGCGCGGACACGATCACCGGCGGCATCGGGTCGGACGCGGTGATCGGCGGCGGCGCGGGCGACAGCATCACGCTGTCGGACGGCGACAACCGGGTGCTGGGCGACAGCGGCAGCATCGACGCGGTGCTCGGCCAGCTGGAGAGCGCATCGGCCGACACGGACGGCGCGGACGACATCACGACGGGCACGGGGGCGGATCTCGTCGCGGGCGGTGCGGGCACCGATCTGCTGACGCTCGGCGCGGGTGCGAACGTGGTGCTGGGCGACAGTGGCACGATCTCGCACGACGTTTCGAGCTTCGCGGCGCTGGTCGTGACCGGTGTGGCCGATGCGCGCGACGGGGACGACATCCTGTCGACCGGCACCGGCGATGACGTGGTCGTGATGGGTGGCGGTGCGGACAGCGCGAGCGTGAGCGACGGCGACAACCGCCTGCTGGGCGACAGCGGTTCGATCGACCTGATCGGCGGGACGCTGGTCAGCCTGTCGGACGCGACCGACGGCATGGACACCCTGACCGGCGGCAGCGGCGTCGACATGATCCTCGGCGGCGGCTTCGCGGACGCGATCACGGCCGGCGACGGGGCGAACCTGATCCTCGGCGACAGCGGCAGCGTGAGCCACGACGTGACCACGCTCGGCGCGGTCCTGCTGAGCAGCGGCGGCACGACGCGGGACGGCGCGGACACGATCACCGGCGGCATCGGGTCGGACGCGGTGATCGGCGGCGGCGCGGGCGACAGCATCACGCTGTCGGACGGCGACAACCGGGT
>NZ_JAWDKL010000015.1:0-96493 GCF_032464675.1 Roseobacter sp. HKCCA0434 | reverse complement strand
GGCCAGCCCCGGCAAGGGCGCCGCGTCGAGCGGCAGCACCGGCCCCGCCAGTGCGCCGCGCCACAGCGCCGCCTCGCCCGGCCGCACCGGCACCGCCTCCAGCCATATCGCCGCGATCGCCACCGTCAGGAGCGTCAGCGCCAGCACCGGCACGAGCCAGCCCGGCAGCGGCGCGGGCCGCTTGCGTCTTGCCATCGAATGTCTCCGAAGATCAGGCGGCGCGGGCCAGGCGACCGGCGCGGGCCGCGGCCCCGAACGCCTCGAACAGCGGCCGCGACACGGGGTCCTCCGCCGCGCGGTATTCCGGGTGCCACTGCACCGCCATCGCGAAGCCGGGCGCGCCCTCGATATGGATCGCCTCCGCCGTACCATCGGGCGCGCGCCCGTCGACGACGACGCGCGGCCCCGCCTCCTCGATCCCCTGCCCGTGCAGCGTGTTGGTATGCACTTCCGTCGCGCCGAACAGCCGCGCGAACGGCCCGCCTGGCGTCAGCGTCACCCAGTGGCGCAGGGCGAACTTCTCCTCGATCGAGCCGTCGGGCGGCATCCGGTGGTTCAACCGTCCGGGAATGTCGCGGATCTCGGGATGCAGCGTCGAGCCGAAGGCGACCGCGATCTCCTGGAAGCCCCGGCACAACCCCAGCACCGGCACCCCGCGCGCCACCGCCTCGCGGATCAGGGCGAGGCTCAGCGCGTCGCGCGGTCGGTCGAAGGTGCCGTGCGCGGGCGTCTCCTCGTGCCCGTATTCGGACGGATGCACGTTGGGCCGCCCGCCGGGAAAGACGAAGCCGTCGCAGACCGCCAGCGCCTGCTCGACCGACATCAGGTCGGGATCGGCGGGCAGGATGACCGGAATCGCCGCGCAGACGTCGCGCACCGCCTCGATGTTCATGCGGCCGACAGCCTGCACCTCGTACTGGTCGTTGATGAGGTGATGGTTGCCGATGATGCCGATGACGGGCGTGTCGGTGCCGGGCATGATCTCTCCTGCGAGCGGGGTGGGATGGCGCGACCATACCCCGCCCCGCCGTCGCCGTCGAGACACCCGCCCGGAAACGGTCCGTTCAGCGGCGCACGCGCGCCGTCACCTCGATCTCGACCTTCATGCGCGGATCGTAGAGCCCCGCCTCGATCATCGTGGCCGCCGGGGACACGTCGCCCAGCCAGTGCTGGAGCACCGGCCAACAGGCGGGGAAGTCCTCGCGATCCGGCAGGATGTAGCGCACGCGCACCACGTCCCCCATCTCGGCCCCCACCGCGCGCAAGGCGGCGTCGATATTGCGCATGGTCTGCTCGCATTGCTGGGCGGGATCGTCCGCGATGGTCATCGCTTCGTAGTCGAAACCCGTGGTGCCCGACACGAACACCCAGCGCCCGTCGCGCACTGCGCGGCTGTAGCCGATGGTCCGCTCGAATTCCGACCCCTGGCTGACGTGCTGGCGCGTCACGGCTGCGCCTCCAGCCCGGCGGCGGCGATCCCGGCCAGTGCGGCCTGCTCGTCATTGTCCGAGGTGTCGCCGGTCACGCCGACCGCGCCGATCACCCGGCCGTCCGACAGCACCAGCACGCCGCCCGGCACCGGGATCGTCCGGCCGCCATAGGCCCCGTTCACGGCGGCCATGAAATAGGCCTGCCCTTCGGCCCGCGCCATCTGCGCCTGCCCGCCCATGCCGAGCATGACCGCGCCATAGGCCTTGCCCCGCGCGATCTCGAACCGCCCCGGAGCGGCCCCGTCCTCGCGGTGAAAGGCGAGCGGATGCCCGCCCGCGTCGAGCACGACGACCGAGAGGGGCTTCAGCCCCATCTCACGCCCCTTGGCGAGGGTCGCGTCGATGATGGTCCGGGATTGGTCTGCGGTGATGGTCATAAGTCAGTCTCCTGCCTCAGGCCGGTTTCGACCAGAAACCGGCCAGCGCCCGACCTCCCCCCGGGAGGGCGCTTTTCAGCGTCCCATCCCTTCACGACGGTCATTCGCGCTTGATGGATAAATCGCTTCTCTCGGATGTATCGGCGCCCACCCGAGGTCGGGCGCCGGCCTTCCGTCTCAGCCTCGCTGCGCCTTCAACTCCAGCCTCCGCTTGTGCAGCACCGGCTCGGTATAACCCGAGGGTTGCTCCGTCCCCTCGACCACCAGCTCGCGCGCCGCGGCGAAGGCCACGCCGTCATAGCCCGGCGCCATCGGCTGATAGCTGGGATCGCCCGCGTTCTGCTCGTCCACCTTCACGGCCATGCGGCGCATCACCTCGTCCACCTGCTCCTCCGACACCACGCCGTGATGCAGCCAGTTCGCCATGTGCTGCGAGGAGATCCGGCAGGTCGCGCGATCCTCCATCAAACCGACATCGTGGATGTCGGGCACCTTGGAGCAGCCGATGCCCGCATCGACCCAGCGCACGACATAGCCCAGGATCCCCTGCGCGTTGTTCTCCAGCTCCGCAGTCACCTCGTCCTCCGACCAGTTCTGACCGTCGGCGACGGGAATGGTCATCAGGTCCTCCAGGCTGCCGCGCGGCCCGCCCTCGGCCAGTTCCGACTGGCGCGCCAGCACGTCGACCTCGTGGTAATGCGTCGCGTGCAGCGTCGCGGCGGTGGGCGACGGCACCCAGGCACAGGTCGCACCCGCCTTCGGATGGCCGATCTTCTGCTCCAGCATGTCGTGCATCAGGTCGGGCATCGCCCACATCCCCTTGCCGATCTGCGCGCGCCCCTTCAGGCCGCAGGCGAGGCCGATATCGACATTGCGGTCCTCGTAGGCCTTGATCCAGGGCGTCTCCTTCATCGCGCCCTTGCGCAGCATCGCGCCCGCCTCCATCGAGGTGTGGATCTCGTCGCCCGTGCGGTCGAGGAAGCCGGTATTGATGAACGCCACCCGTCGCTTCGCCGCACGGATGCATTCCTTGAGGTTGGCCGAGGTGCGCCGCTCCTCGTCCATGATGCCGAGCTTCACCGTCTCGCGCGGCAGGCCCAGCGCATCCTCGACATGATCGAATATCTCGCAGGCGAAGGCGACCTCGTCGGGGCCGTGCATCTTCGGCTTCACCACGTAGACCGAGCCGTGCAGCGAGTTGCCGCCCTCGCGGCTCAGATCGTGCATCGCGCACAGCACCGTCACCATTGCGTCGAGCAGCCCCTCGCCCGCCTCGTTGCCATCGCGGTCGAGCACCGCCGGATTGGTCATCAGATGGCCGACATTGCGCACCAGCATCAGGCTGCGGCCCTTCGCGACCAGCTCGCCCTCGGGTGTGGTGTAGGTCCGGTCGGCGTTCATCTTCCGCTGGAAGGTTTCGCCACCCTTGGTGACCTCCTCGACCAGATCGCCCTTCATCAGGCCCAGCCAGTTGCCCCAGGCCAACACCTTGTCCTCCGCATCGACGGCGGCGACCGAATCCTCGCAATCCATGATGGTGGAGATCGCACTCTCCATCAGGATGTCCGCGACCCCCGCCTGGTCCGAGCCGCCGATCTCGCTGTCACGGTCGATGACGATCTCGATCTTCAGCCCGTTATGCTCCAGCAGCACGGCGCTCGGCGCATCGCGCTCGCCGCGCCAGCCGAGGAACTGCGACGGATCGCTCAGCGCCATCGAGTGCTTCACGTTCGGCGTCTCCTGCGCCGAAGGGATGTCCCGGCTCTGCGTCGTCTGCGTGCCGCGCCAGTCCTCGTCGTTGAGGATCTGCGCCTCCAACCCGTTCTCGGTCACCACATATCCGACCACCGAGCGGTGGGAGCCCGAGAACAGCGGCGCCACCTCGTCGAGGAACCCCTTGGCCCACTCGATCACACGGCTCCCCCGCTCGGGGTCGTAGCCCTTGCCCGCGGGCCGATCGCCCAGCGCATCCGTGCCGTAGAGCGCATCGTAGAGGCTGCCCCACCGCGCGTTCGCCGCGTTGAGCGCATAGCGCGCGTTCATCACAGGCACGACCAGCTGCGGCCCCGGGATCCGCGCGATCTCCGGATCAACATTCTCGGTTTCGACCTCGAAATCCGGCCCTTCCTCGACCAGATAGCCGATCTCGCGCAGGAAGGAGAGGTATTCGCCCTGATCGTGCGGTTGGCCCCGCCGCTCGACATGCCACGCGTCGATCTTGCCCTGCATCTCCTCCCGGATCGCCAGCAATTCGCGGTTGCGCGGACCCTTCTCGTGGATCAGCGCCGACAGCCCCTTCCAGAAATCGTCCGAGGCGACGCCCGTGCCCGGCAGCGCCCGCTCCTCGATGAAGGCGTGCATCTCGCGCGCCACCTGCAAACCCTCGATCTCGATCCTGTCGCCCATTGCGTGCTCCCTCGCGTCTCGTTGCGCGGCAACCTAGCCCCCGATGCGCCGGACGCAATGCGACAAGCGCCGCTTTCGCCCCCATTGCACTCCACCCCCCACCGCGCCACCTTGCCCGCCAGACCGAGGAGACCCCGATGACCGACGTGACCCGTCTCGCCGACTACGCGCCCTTTTCCCATCCCGTGCGCGAGGTGCACCTGACCTTTCGCCTCGACCCCGACGCGACCACCGTGATCGCGAAGGTCGCGTTCGAGGGCGGCTCGGGCGACCTGCGTCTCGACGGGTTGGACATGGAGCTGGTCTCCGCCACCATCGACGGGACCCCCGTGACGCCGCAGGTCGACGCGACCGGCCTCACCGTCGCCGCCACCGACCTGCCCGAAGGCCCCTTCACCTGGGAGGCCGAGACCCGCATCGCGCCGTCGAAGAACACCGTGCTCGAAGGGCTCTACATCTCGAACGGCATCTACTGCACGCAATGCGAGGCCGAGGGCTTCCGCCGCATCACCTTCTTCCCCGACCGCCCCGACGTGATGGCTATCTACACCGTCCGCATCGAGGCCGACCTGCCGGTCCTCCTGTCCAACGGCAACCTCACGGCCAGCGGCGAGGGCTGGGCCGAATGGCACGACCCCTGGCCCAAGCCCTCCTACCTCTTCGCGCTGGTCGCGGGCGACCTCGAAAGCCTCGACGACAGCTTCACCACCCGCTCGGGCCGCGAGGTCGCCCTGCGCATCTGGGTCCAGCACAAGGATCTCGACCGCTGCGCCTACGCGATGGAAAGCCTGAAGAAGGCGATGGCCTGGGACGAGCGCGAATACGGGCGCGAATACGATCTGGACCTGTTCCAGATCGTCGCGGTGGACGATTTCAACGCCGGCGCGATGGAGAACAAGGGCCTCAACGTCTTCAACACCCGCTATGTGCTCGCCTCGCCCGAGACCGCGACCGACGCGGATTTCGAGGGGATCGAAAGCGTCATCGCCCACGAGTATTTCCATAACTGGACCGGCAACCGCATCACCTGCCGCGACTGGTTCCAGCTCAGCCTCAAGGAGGGGCTGACCGTCTATCGCGACCAGTGCTTCACCGCCGACATGCGCTCCGCGCCCGTGAAGCGCATCGGCGACGTGCGGATCTTGCGCGCCGCACAGTTCCGCGAGGATGCCGGGCCGCTCGCCCACCCCGTGCGACCCGAAAGCTATGTGGAGATCAACAACTTCTACACCGCCACCGTCTACGAGAAAGGGGCGGAGCTGATCCGCATGCTCCACGCCATCATTGGGCAAGAGGGCTACGACGCCGCCCTCGCCCTATATTTCGACCGGCATGACGGCCAGGCCTGCACGATCGAGGACTGGCTGACCTGTTTCGAGGACGCGACGGGCCGCGACCTGTCGCACTTCCTGCGCTGGTACGAGCAGGCGGGCACTCCCACCCTGACCGCCCGCCACGAACATCGCGATGGCCAGATGCACCTGACCTTCGCGCAAAGCACCCCGCCAACCCCCGGCCAGCCCGACAAGCAGCCGGTGCCGATCCCGATCCGCTGGGGCCTGCTGACCGAAGCGGGCGAGGTCGCCTCCGGTACCTTCACCCTGACCGAGGCGGAGGACACGCTCAGCATCCCCGCGCCCGAAGGTGCCGTCCCCTCGCTGCTGCGCGATTTCTCCGCCCCGGTGATCCTGAAACAACCCGCGGGCGGCGACGCCTTCCGCCTCGCGCACGATACCGACCCGTTCAACCGGGCCGAGGCGGGCCGCGCGCTCGCGCTTGCCACGCTGGTCGATGGCGAGGACGCCGAACCGTGGCTCGACGGCATGGTCCGCACCGTGACGGACGACACGCTCGACGCCGCCTTCCGCGCGCAGATGCTCGCCCTGCCCGGAGAGGCCGAGCTTGCCCGCGCCATCGCCGCCAGCGGTCGCACCCCCGATCCCGATGCGATCCACACCGAACGCCGCGCCCTGCGGCAGGCCCTCGCGGAAAAACTCGCCGACCGGCTGGCAGATCTGGAGGAGGCTATCCGCCCCGCGGGACCCTACTCGCCCGACGGGGACGCACCCGGCGGGCGCGCGCTCGCCAATGCGCTTCTTGGCCTCTGGGTGCTGAACGACGGCCCCGCCGCCGCGCGCGCCGCCTTCGACGACGCCACCAACCTCACCGACAGCCTCGCCGCCCTCGGCCTTCTGGTCAGCGAGGGCGCGGCAAAGGACGCGCTCGCCAGTTTCCACGCCCGCTGGCACGATACCCCGCTGGTGCTCGACAAGTGGTTCGGCGTGCAGGCCGTCGCGACCCCGCCGGGCGACGCACTCGACACCGTCCGGCGGCTCGCCGAGCATCCCGACTTCACCTGGCGCACGCCCAACCGCTTCCGCGCGTTGATCCCCGCCTTCGCCGCCAACCACGCGGCCTTCCACCGGGCGGACGGCGCGGGCTACAGGCTCGTGGCCGACTGGCTGATGAGGATGGACCCGGTAAACCCGTCTGTCGCCGCCCGCTCCTCCGCCGTGTTCGAGACCTGGCGCCGCTACGACAGCGCCCGCCAGGCCCTGATCGAAGAACAGCTGGAGCGGCTGGCGAGCCGCGACGGGCTCAGCCGCGACATGGCCGAAATGGTCGGCCGGATGCGCGCCGGCTGATCGCAGGGCGGCACACGGGCCCGCCTTCTTCTTCGTCCGAAAATCCCCGCCGGAGGCATCCGCCAGACGATGCCGGGTGCCTCCGGTTTCGCGGAATCGCCCGAATACCCGAGCCATTCAGTCGCCATACGCATGCCATACGGGGTGCATACGCATCGCATACACCGGTTTTCAGCCGACGAAGGCCTTCTCCAGCACGAAATCGGCCGGCGCGGAATTGGACCCTTCGGTGAAGCCCCGCTCCTCCAGGATGGCCTTCACGTCGAGGTTCAGACCCATCGATCCACAGATCATCACCCGGTCCTTCACCGGGTCGAGCGGCCCGGTGCCGAGCGCATCGCAAAGCTCGCCCGACCGCATCAGATCCGTGATTCTGCCTTTGTTGACAAAGTCTTCCTGCGTGACGGTCGGGAAGTAATGCAGCTTCGCCGCCGCCTCCTCACCGACCAGCGGATCCTCGGGCATGCTCTCCACCAGCTCCTGCCCGTAGGCCAGCTCGGCCGCCGTCCGGCAGGTATGGGTCAGGATCACCTGCTCGTAGCGCTCGTACACGTCCGGGTCCCGGATCAGCGAGGCGAACGGCGCGATCCCCGTCCCCGTCGCGATCATCCACAACCGCTTCCCCGGCAAAAGCGCATCCGTGACCAGCGTGCCAACGGGCTTGGGCCGGACAATGACCTGATCTCCAACGGAAATCTTCTGCAGTTTCGAGGTCAGCGGGCCGTCGGGCACCTTGATCGAGTAGAATTCCAGCGTCTCGTCCCAGCTGGGCGACGCGATGGAATAGGCGCGCAAGAGCGGCTTTCCGTCGTCCTTCAGAAGGCCGATCATCACGAATTCGCCCGAGCGGAAGCGCAGGCTCGCAGGACGCGTCACGCGGAACGAGAACAGCGTGTCGGTCCAGTGGCGCACCTCGGTTACGGTCTGCGCGTCCGGCATCACCGGTTTCTTCGTCGCGTTAACGGGTTGTTGAAGGGTCATGCTGTATATCCTTGGCCGTCTGGATCACGCGGATCGGCGGAATAGGCTCTGGTAACGTAGGGACTGGACGGGAGTCCACTGCGGCTCGGGCTGGCGGGCGGCGAGGGCCTCGTCGATCTCAACCTCGTCGAAGCCCGATCCGCGCGCCTTGCGGTATTGCTCGGCGATTACGTGCCCCTGCGCGCGCAGCCGCCCGCGATAGCCCAGATCGCGCAGCCGCGAGGCGATCGAGAAGCCGCGCCCGTCCGCGCTCGACGGGAACGGGATGCGGATCAGCGGTGCCTCGGCGATCGCGGGGTAGAGAGATGCCACATCCGCGTCGTTGGGCAGGTCCACGCCCTGCCCCGGCGCCTGCTCGCCAGGTGCGGCGAAGCCTGCCTCGAACGTGTCGGGGCCGAACCCCGCATCGGTCACGATTACACTCATTCAATCGTCTCCCTCACAGGGCCGCGCACCATCTTGCCATCTACGAAATGGATGCCGCATTCCTCTTTTTCCTTGCCGCGCCAACGTCCTGCACGGGGATCCTCGCCTTCTGCCACTTTCGACGTGCACGGCGCGCAGCCGATCGAGGGGTAGCCCTTCGCCACCAGCGGATGACGCGGCAGCTTGTTGTTCCACAGGTAGTCCTGCACGTCGTCCGGGCCCCAGTGTGCCAGCGGGTTGATCTTGATGCGCATGTCGCCCTCCGCCTCGAAGAAGTCGAGCGCCGCGCGCGTACCGGACTGGAAGCGCTTGCGCCCCGTGATCCACGCATCATAGGGCGTCAGCGCCGCCTGCAGGGGCACGGTCTTGCGCAAGGCACAGCACGCATCCGTGTCGCGCTGGTGCAAGGTTCCGTCCGGGTCGTGCAGGGCCAGTTGGGTGGTGCTCGCCCGGATCACCTGTACGTTGGTCAGCCCCAACCGGTCCGCCACCTCGACCTGATAGTCGAGCGTTTCGGGGAACAGCATCTCGGTATCGATGAACAGCACCGGCAGGTCGGGCCGCGCCATCGCCGCCATGTGCAGAAGCACCACGCTCTCCGCCCCGAAGGAGGAGACGAGCGCCACGCGGCCCGTCTCCTTCGCGTCCAGCGCCTCGGCCAGAACGTCGCGCGCGGCATGGTGCCGGTAGCGCCCGTTCAGCGCCTCGACGCGCGCGTCGACGGTCGCGAAATCCGCTTCAGGCCGCATCGGCCCGCTCCGCCTTTTCGGGGTAGAGCGCCGCCTTGAACGGCGCCATGCCCACCCGGCGATAGGCCGCGAGGAACTCCTCCTCGGGACCCTGCCGCAGGTCGAGATAGGCGCCGATCAGACGTTCCACCGCCGGCACGATCTCGTCATAGGCGAAACCCGGACCCGCCCGCTCACCGATCGTCGCGGTTTCGGTGCCGTCCCCGCCCAGCGTGATCTGGTAGTTCTCCACCCCCGCCCGGTCGAGACCCAGGATGCCGATATGGCCGACATGGTGGTGCCCGCAGGCATTGATGCAGCCCGAGATCTTGATCTTCAGCGGCCCGATATCGCGCTGCGCGTCGAGATCGGCAAAGGCCTCGCTGAGCTTTTGCGCCACCGGGATCGAGCGCGCGGTCGCGAGCGCGCAATAATCCATGCCCGGGCATGCGATAATGTCCGAGACCAGTCCCACATTCGCCGTCGCAAGTCCCGCATCCTTCAGCGCGGCGAACACCGCGGGCAGGTCGGCACGGTGCACATGCGGCAGGATGACGTTCTGCTCATGGCTGACGCGCAACTCGTCGTGGCCATACGCCTCGGCCAATTCGGCCATCACCCGCATCTGCGCCGAGGTCGCGTCGCCCGGCGTCTCGCCGATCCCCTTCAGGGAGATCGTGACGATCGCGTAGTCCGGGTTCTTGTGCGCATGTGTGTTGGTGTCGATGAAGCTCTGCAGCGCACCGTCGAGAACCGGAGGGGTCTCCACCTGCTTGTAGACGGGCGGCACGAAGCCCGCGTCGATATGGTCGATCAGGTCCTGCGGGACGACGAAATCGCCCCGGATGCGCTCGAAAACCTCGGCGACGCGCGCTTGCATGACCTCCAGGCTTTCCTCGTGCACGAGGATCTTGATGCGCGCCTTGTACTTGTTGTCGCGCCGCCCATGCAGGTTGTAGACCTGCATGATCGCTTCGAGATAGGGCAGCAGATCGGCCTTGGGCAGGAAAGGATTCAGCACCTTGCCCACCATCGGCGTGCGGCCGAGCCCCCCGCCCACGATTACCTCGTAGCCGGGGTTGCCGTCCGCGTCGCGCAACATGCGCAGGCCGATATCATGCGCCTTGACCACCGCGCGGTCATGCGGAGAGCCCGTCACGGCCACCTTGAACTTGCGCGGCAGGAACTGGAACTCGGGATGGTCGGTGGACCATTGCCGGATCAGCTCGGCGGTCGGGCGCGGGTCCTCGATCTCGTCGGCCGCGGCGCCCGCGAAATGATCGGCGGTCACGTTGCGGATCGTGTTGCCGCTGGTCTGGATCGCGTGCATCCCAACATCGGCCAGCGCCTGCAGCATGTCGGGCACGTCCATCAGCTTCGGCCAGTTGTACTGGATGTTCTGCCGGGTGGTGAAATGGCCATAGCCCTTGTCCCACCTGTCCGCGATGTCGGCGAGCGTTCGCATCTGCGCGCCGTTCAGCGTGCCGTAGGGGATCGCGACCCGCAGCATGTAGGCGTGCAGTTGCAGGTAGAGCCCGTTCATCAGTCGCAGCGGCTTGAACTCGTCCTCTGTCATCGAACCATCGAGACGGCGCGCCACCTGGCCGCGGAACTCCTCGACGCGGGTGTTGACGAACGCGCGGTCGAAATCGGTGTACTGGTACATCTTACGCCTCCAGCCCTTCGGCCTGCTTGCCCAGGTGGTAGTTGGACGGCCCGCGCGTGCGGAACGCCTCGCGGAAATGGACGGGTTGCGGCGTGCCGTCCGCATCGATCACGGCATCGGCGAGGTAGGGGCCGACGATCTTGAGCTGCTGAGCCGCGGCCTGGGCCAGCAGCTCCTCCGCCTCCTCCTGCGTCTGCGCGACCAGCGCGTCGGCATGACGGCGCGACCAGCTGCCATCGGCGGTCAGGTAGATCACGTCGCCCATCATCAGGTCGTTCGCGGTGACGATCTTGGGGGTAAAAGCTCTCGGCATCTCAGGCCTCCGCTGCTTGCAGTTCGGGAAGGGCCGCCGCCGCCGCACGCGGGGCGAGGCCGTACATCAGGATCACCGGGCCATCGACGCCCTCGCGCGACAGCATGTCGGGCAGGTCGATCAGCGTGGTGGGCAGGATCCGCTGGTCGGCGCGGCTGACATTCTCGACTGCCGTGACGGCGCGGTCCTCGCGCGCGCCATGCATCAAGAGGCGACCCCGCAGGAAGGTCGCCGCGCGCCGCCCCATGTAGATCGCCGCCGTGGCACCGGGTGCGGCGAGGTCGCGCCAGTCCTGCTCGGCGAACCCGTCGACATCGTGGCCGGTCAGGATGCGGAAAGACTTGTTGCGTCCACGTTTCGTGAGGCTCTGGCCAAGGGCCGCCGCGGCGGCGGAGGCGGTGGTGATGCCCGGCACGATCTCCCACGAGATGCCGTGCGCATCGAGCGCGTCGATCTCCTCGTCCAGACGGGCGAAGATCGCGGTGTCGCCGCCCTTCAGCCGGGCGACCTTGTGTCCCTCCCGTGCCTTCGCGACGATCAGCGCGTCGATATCGGGCTGTTTCCAGGAGGGGGCGCCGGGGATCTTGCCGACCTCGATGATCTCGGCCTCGCGGCGCGCCAGTTCCAGCACCCCGGCCCCGACCAGCCGGTCGGTGACGATGACGTCGGCCTCGTGCAGCAGGCGGCGCGCCTTGAGGGTCAGCAATTCCGCATCACCCGGCCCCGCCCCGATCAGCGCGACGTGGCCCGGCGTGTCATCGGCGTGCAAGGTCTCTTCTAGCAACGCATCCAAGCTGTCGCGGACGGCCTCCTCGCCCTCGGCCAGTGCGCGGGGGCCCCGCTCGAAATAGAAGGCGGACCAGAACGCGCGGCGCACCCGGCCCATCGGCAGGCGCGCGGCCTGCGCCCGGAAGCCCTGCCCGATCCGCGCGAGCGTGCCGAGGCTGATCGGCAGCATCTCCTCGATCCGCCGCTTGATGTCGCGGGCGAGCACGGGGGCCGCGCCCTCGGTCCCGATAGCCACCGTGACCGGATCGCGATCGACGATGGCGGGTGTGATGAACTGGCTGTCGTCGAGATTGTCGACGATGTTGGTCAGAGCGCCCGCGCGCCGCCCGATGGCGACGGCCCGCGCATCCTCGACCGGGTCCTCGTTCGCGCCATAGAGCAGCGCCGCGCAGATCGCGTCGCCCTCCGCGATGGGACGCTCGACGAGCACGATTCGCCCCTCGCGGGCCAGCCTCGCGACACCCTCGTGCGGATCGGTGCCGTAGACGGCGACCTTCGCCTCGGTCTTGAGCAGCAGACGCAGCTTGGCCAGCGCGCACTCGCCCGCACCCGACAGGATCACCCGCCGACCCGAAAGGTCGAGAAACACCGGAAAATGTCGCATCGCGTCCTCCTGCACCCTGGCATGGTTCTCAGGTGGGCAGGTAGAACATAATTCCAAGTTTGACGGTATCGCCGCTCTGAAATAAGAACGTCGTAATAGAATATTCCGGCGTCCTGCAACGGGCGTTCGCAATCGGGAGGTCCCGCAGAATGAAGCTCCGCCTCGACAACATCGACCGGAAGATCCTGACCGAGTTGCAGGCCGACGCGGCCCTCTCGCTCGACGAAATCGCGCGGCGGGTGGGGGCGTCGAAGACCCCCGTCTGGAACCGGATCCGCAAGATGCGCGAGGGTGGCGTCATTCGCGGCCAGACGACGCTGCTCGACCCGGAGGCGCTGGGGCTGGAGGCCTGCTTCTTCGTCCTGATCCGCACGTCGGAACATGATGCGGGCTGGCTGGAGCGGTTCCTCAACGCCGTGAAGAACCGGCCCGAGGTGATGGAGGCGCACCGGCTGGCAGGCGATATCGACTACATCCTAAAGGTCCGGGTCGAGAGCGCGCGCGCCTATGACGATTTCTACCGGGCGCTGATCGAGGAGGTCTCGATCTACAACGTCACCTCCACCCTCTCGATGGAGGAGATCAAGAGCACGACCGCCCTTCCGATTCCCGATGCGCCCGAGTGACCGGACGGTAGGTGCTGTACGACCGCACACGCTTCCGCCGCGTCGGCCTTGCCGCCTCTACATTCCCGCTTCGGGCAGGCTGATCGCGCGCGAAGCGCGAGACGTTAATTCCAGGTAGCGCTGAGCGATGGCGGGCGAGGTCGCGCGCCTGCGCCACCCCGTCCGAACGCCTACTCCTACTGCGCGACGATGGCGCCGACGAAGAGTTCCCGTGCCCCCCGTTCGCGCATCCGGAAGGCGCCGCCCAGTTCGACGTCTCCTGCCGGGCCGTAGAAGCGGCCGACGAGGTCGCCCTCGGCGATAGTGCTGAAATCCGTGCCGTCATTGGCCTGGCTACCGGGCGCGGGTTGCAGTTGGGCATAGAAGCTATTGCCCTGGACGCCCGCCGCCAGGCCGCCGCTCTGCGCCGTTGCGGCCTGGTTGGGGTCGTTCAGGATCTGCAGGGTGTTCAGCCCGTCGCCCGAGCCATCCGTGAACTGCAGGTTGAACATCGCGCTGGCGGGTTCGACGATCCGGTCGCTGTCGAAATCGAAGGTGATCGAGACTTCGCCGGTCACGTCGCGGATATCGAGCGGCAAGCTGTCGTCGTCCTTGCGCAGGTAGCGCCCCTGGACCGCGCCGTCGAATGTCGCCGTGCCAGTCAGCGCGGAGGCGGGTGCCAGCGATCCGCCGTGGAACCCGCCATAGCTGTCGATCCGGATCGCGTTCGGATCGTAGAACCAGGTGCCTGCGATCACGTTGTCATAGCTGGTAAGGTCGAGGCCGCGCAGCGTGACCGTGCCCACCTTGGCACCGGCATCGTCCACGATCCGTACGTCGCGATCCACGCCGCTGACCAGTTGCACCGCGGATTCGCTGCGATCGCCGCCGACGCGCACGAAGATGTCGCGCGTGGCGCTGCCGCTGTCGGCGGTGAACTCGATCCCGTTCAGGCGGTCGGTCGTCACGTCGTTGTTGCGGATGAGCGGCGGGTTCGCACCGGGCGTCGGATCGAAATCGCGATAGCGCACCGACCGTCCGATGCCGCCCGCGTCGCCCGCGGTGGAGAAGCTCCCCGGCTCGTTCGCGGCGACCTGCGCGAGGCTCTGCCCCTCGCTGGGCTGCGCACCAAAATCGACGCCGCCCCCGCCACCCCCGCCGCCGCCGCACGCCGTCAGGAGGAGAAGGGCTGTCGAAGCAGTGGGAAGCATGATGCGCATGGGGGCACTCGTTCGTTGGATCTGGTCTGGGGTTTCAGTCTTGCCACATTCTCACGCCGAGTGTGTTGCCAATTTATTAAAATTAACGAGAGCGTCACGCGGGCCACACCACTCCCCGCAGCCATCCGGTTGATTTCGCCGCGGCCTGCGCCACCTGTCGCGCGAAACGACGGGAGAATCGTGAGATGAGCCAGCCGCCGGGCGCCGCCCGAAACCTGCAGGACGTGAAACCCTACGGTCGCATCTGTGTCGTCGGAGGCGGCGCGTGGGGCACCGCGCTCGCCGCCGTGGGTGTGCGCGCGGGACGCAACGTGAGCCAGTGGAGCCGGGATGCGGCCACGGCGACGGAGATCGCGCTCAACCAGGTCAATTCGCGCTACCTGCCAGATATCGACCTGCCGCCGGGCATCGAGGCGACCCCGGACCTCGAGAGCGCGATCGCCGGGGCCGAGGCGATCCTCATCATCACGCCGTCGACCAGCATCCGGGAAGTGACGCACGCCGTTGCCGCCCATTCCGCCGCGGACGTCCCCATCTTCGCCGGGGCCAAGGGGATCGAGGCGGAAAGCGGCCTGCTGATGACCGGCATCATGGCCGAGGAAGCACCCGGCCGCGTGCTCGGCGCGATCTCCGGGCCCACTTTCGCGGTCGAGACGGCGCAGGATCTACCGACCGCCGTCACCGTCGCCTGTTCGACCCGCGGCATGGCCGCCAGCCGCATGGCCGCGACGCTGACCACCTACAGCTTCCGTCCCTACGTCTCGGACGATCTCGTCGGGGTGGAGATCGGCGGCGCGGTCAAGAACGTGATCGCCATCGCCTGCGGCATGGTGAAGGGCGCGGGCTTGGGCGAGAACCTGCGCGCGGCCCTCATCACCCGCGGTCTCAGCGAGATCAAGGAACTCGCCGTGCTGCTCGGCGGCTCGCGCGAGACGGTGACGGGGCTCAGCGGCATGGGCGATCTGATGCTGACCTGCTCGTCCGAGAAATCGCGCAACTTCTCCTACGGCCTCCAGCGCGGCGCAGGCGTGGCGGAGGGCGACGTCTTCGAGGGCCGCCCCGTCGTGGTCGAGGGCCGCGACAACGCCATGACCGTCACGGACCTCGCCCGTGCGCGGGGTCTGCACATGCCGATCTGCGAGATGGTGCGCGCCATCGTGGCCGAGGGCGCGCCTATCGGCGATGCCTTCGCGACGTACTGGAGCGCGCCGATCGAGGCGGAGCCGCGCGCGCTCGACGTCGCGATCGCCCATCCCGCGCAGGACGCGGCCCGAGACTATTTTGGAGATACGAACCGATGACCGACCTGTCGAAAGCCACTTTCGTCCTGGCCACCGATCTCGACGGCACCTTCCTCGGCGGCAGCGATGACCAACGCCGCGACCTTTACGACTGGATCGAGGCGCGCCGCAGCGATGTCGGACTCGTCTTCGTGTCCGGGCGGGATCCCGAGTTCATCCACGACCTGTGCTCGGACGGGTTCGTGCCGTGGCCCGACTTCGTGATCGGCGACGTGGGCACGACCGTGGCGCGGGTGGATAGCGACGGCGCGGCGCGTAAGCTGCAGGTCCTGCCCGACCTGGAGGCCGACATCGCCTCCCGCTGGCAGGACTCGGGCGCGCGCGTGCGCGCGGCGCTCGACGGGGTACCGGGCCTGACGCTGCAACCGACCCCGTTCCGCTACCGCGTCAGCTACGACCTCGACGCCGGGCGGTTCGACCCGGCAGCTAAGGAGACAGTGGACGGGCTCGGCCTCGACTGGCTGATCTCCGACGACCGCTTCTTCGACGTGCTGCCGCGCGGGGTCAGCAAGGGGCCGACGCTGCTGCGCTTTCTCGATGCGTTCGGCGTCAGCCGCGACCGGGTCCTCGTCGCGGGCGATACCCTCAATGACCTGTCCATGTTCCAGACCGGGCTGAACGGTGCGGTCGTCGGCGGGTCCGAGCAGCCGCTGCTTGACGCCACCGCCGATATCGACACCGCCCGCCACTGCACCGCCATCGGTGCGGCCGGCATCATGGAGGCGATCGCCGCCTTCGACCTGCACCCCGACGCAAAAGGAGACACCACATGAGTTCCGATCTCGTCATCGTTTACCATCGCCAGCCCTATGAAGAGGTGGAGGTCGACGGCAAGATCGAGCTGCGCGAGAACTCCAGCCCCAACGGCATCGTCCCGACGCTCAAAAGCTTCTTCGGCCGGGTCGAGAAGGCCAGCTGGGTCGCCTGGAAATACGCGGACGATCCCGCCAATCCCGAGTTCGAGCGGGTCATCGAGATCGACGACAGCTACGGCAAGTACTCCGTTTCCCGCCTGCCGCTCACGCCCGAGCAGGTATCGAGCTTCTACCACGTGACGTCCAAGGAGGCGTTCTGGCCGATCCTCCACGGGTTCAAGGAGCGCTACAACTACGACCCCGTCGACTGGCCGATGTTCCGGGAGGTCAATTGGGCCTTCGCCGAGGCCGCCGCGAACGAGGCCGCCGACGATGCGGTCGTCTGGATCCACGACTACAACCTGTGGCTGGTCCCGAAATACCTCCGCCAGCTCAAGCCGAACGTGAAGATCGCGTTCTACCACCACACGCCCTTCCCCAACCCGGATCTGTTCAACGTGCTTCCGTGGCGGGAGGAGATCATCAAGAGCCTGCTCGCCGCGGACTCCGTCGGCTTCCACATTCCGCGTTATTCCAACAACTTCAAGGCGGTGTGCCGGTCGCTCACCTCCGCCCGCGCGATCGCGGAAATGGCGACGCCCGACGACATGTCGCCGCGCGGCGTGGCCCTATCCGAGCGCGCGATCACCCAGATGCTGCAGCATCACGACCACCGCGTGATCGTCGACACCTCGCCCGTGGGCACCGATGCCGACTATATTGGCAAGACCGCCGAAGAAGAGGACGTGAAGGCCAAGACCGCCGAGATCCGCGAGGATCTGGGCGATTGCAAGCTGATCGTCTCGGTCGCGCGAACCGACTACACAAAGGGTAACATCGAACAGCTCGAAGCGTTCGAGCGATTGCTGCAGGCCCGCAAGGATCTGCACGGCAAGGTGCGCCTGATGCACGTCTCGGTCGGGGCCAACCGCAACATGACCGCCTATGAGGAAGTCCAGCAGCGCATCGAAGAGCTGACGGGCCGGATCAACGGCACCTTCGGCTCCTTCGAATGGCAGCCGGTCTCGCTGATTTCGACCGCGATCCCCCTGCGCGACCTGATCGCCTATTATCGGGCCGCGGACGTGGCCTGGATCACGCCGCTGGCCGACGGCCTCAACCTCGTGGCGCAGGAATTCTGTGCCGCGCGCAACGATGGCGACGGCGTGCTCGTCCTGTCGGAATTCGCGGGCACGGCGGTGCTCTTGGAAGGGGCCGTGCCGGTCAACCCGTTCTCCAACGCCTCCATGGATCGCGGCATCCAGCAGGCGCTCGACATGAAGGAGGAGGACCGGCGCGGCCGCATGGAACTGCTGCGCCAACGCGTGCGGCGTTTCGACATCAACGCGTGGGTTGCATCCCAGATCGACCTGTTCGACCGTCTTCGCAACGATGACGGTGCGGAGGACGCGGCATGAAACATATCTTCGGCGCACTCGCGCTCTGCGCGGCGACCGCTTTGCCCGGCCATGCACATGAGTACTGGCTCGAGGCGGAGAATCATCAGATCGCCGCGGGTGAGACGGCGGAACTCGGCATTTTCGTGGGGACCGAGATGACCGGCAGCGAGATGCCCTATTTTCCCCGCCACTACCGCAGTCTGGAGCTGTTCGCGGCCGACGGGGAGCCGAGGCCCATCGAAGGAAGGCTCGGCGCGCGGCCCGCAATCGTGCTGGAGGCGCTGGAACCGGGCGCGTACATCGTCGCGCAAGTCACTAGCGATAATGAACTCACCTATCGCGAACCAGGCAAGTTCGCGAGTTTCCTCGCCTCCGAAGGTCTGTCGCCCATTCTCGATCGCCATGTTGCGCGCGGCCTGCCAGAAACCGGCTTTTCCGAAAGCTATTCGCGTGCGGCCAAGGCGCTCCTGTCGGTCGGAGGCGCCGCGGGCGCGGATCGGTCGCTGGGATTGCCGGTCGAACTCATCGCGCTAAACGATGTTTTCGAGCCGGGCGCCACAGTCGAGTTGCGCTACGATTTCGACGGGGCGCCGCAGCCCGAAGCCCGCATCAACCTCTTCCACCGTGCCGAGGACGGAACCGTCACCCTCCACCACCTCACGACCGATGCCGAGGGGCGTGCCACCGTTCCCGCGATCGGGCCGGGTTTCTACCTCGCGAACGCGGTTTTCATGGAGCCGCGCGAGCCGGTGGAGGATGGCGACCCGGTCTGGCACTCGCACTGGGCATCGCTGACCTGGACGCGCGAGGCAGGCGATTAGGCGACACACGCGTCTCGCCGCCCGCCGGATCGAGCCGATAGGTCCTGGCAGTCGAAGCACCTGCGCGCGCGAAACGATTGAGATCTGCGCCGGAATATAGGTAGCTACACGACCGCCGATAGACGGCTCGACGTCGCCCACTACGGATCACGGTCGTCGGAAGCAGCCCTCCCTTACTCGCAGAAGGGTCATGGCCTTGAGCAACGATCCGTCTCGTGGCCAGCCCGACCGCGCTATCGGCCGCTCAGGTCGAGACGTTCGCGCGCACTCGACAGCCGCGACACAGGGTTGGCCAACACCGGCCGAGGGCCTCCCCCAAGAGCAACTCCGCGTGCCTCACTGTGGATCTATGCCGCGTGAAGCGGTCCGCGCAGATGAGGCATCTCGCACCGATCGTAATTTGGCGATCTGCTCGATTTCCGGCTGTCCCGACCGGTGTCGAGCCCCATTGTCATGGCTCCCCCCCGGCTTCCAGTTCGGACAGCAGTCGGGACGTCCGGGCAAGAAGGGCTGTCACCTCTGCCAGATCGGGGGCCGACAGCGCGTCCTCTCCCGACCGATGCGTCGCGTCGGACGGGCCGTCTGCCCCTTCTGAGTCGCCGCGGGGCACGTGACGTCGATGCTCGACGGAACTCAACAGCGTCTGCGCCCGAGCGTCACTGCGCGACAGTTGCGGCGCCAGCAATTCGCGCGCCGCCGTGGGCAGGCCGAGTTGGATCAAGCCGGATGCCGCCGACAGTCGCGTGGCATCCCCGCTCCCGCCGACGGGGATCAAATCGGCATGGCGCAACACGGCCCGGGCGAAATCGGCATGATCGGCCGGCGTGATCCGGATGAGTTCGAGCGCGACCTGCCGATAAACGTCCGCCGCGACGTCGTCCCGCTCCATACGGGCCTTCAGGATGTCGAGAGAGGCGGTCAGCGCTCCACGCGCCGCGTGGTGTCGCGCGAGCAGTTCGACCGCATGACGCCCATGCCGCGTGCCACGCAGTTCGAAGGCGAGCGCGGCGAGGTCGAGCTGCGCGCCGTCGCTCAGCACATCACCTTCGGCCAGGGCCAGCTCGGCAAGTTCCAGCTGCGCGAGAGCACCGGTCAGCCCTCCTTCAGCACTCAGGCCGAGCCAGATCCGCCGGGCGCGAGCATCCTCGCCGAGCGCGCGTGCCGCGCGGCCCTGCAGGAACCGCAGCAGATCGGATGGCTCAACGCCATCGCGTGCGGCCAGCGCGACCACCGGTGCCACCTGATCCGGCACGTTGGCCTGCAGGAAACTATCGGCCAGGTAGGGTGCGACCATGCGCCTGTAGTCGGAGGCGAAGGAGGCCAGGATCTCGACATCCTTCCCTCGCGGATCGGTCCGCGCGATCCGCGCCCACACCCCGATTGCACCATCGCAATCTTCATAGGGGATGAGCGCCGGCCCGGCAGGCCGATCGTCGAGGAGGCGCGCGATCGCGAGATAGACAGACGCCTTCCCGAGCGGTGGGGACGCGGCGCGGATCATCGCCTCCGCCTCCGCACCCAAACCCCACGCGAGCAGGTATATCACCGTCTCCTCGGTTGCGGCGCCGACGCGATGCGGCTGATCCTCGGCGGGGCGCACCTCTTCCTCTCCCAAAGGCACCCCGCACGCGCCCTGCTCGCGGGGAGAGCGCGGCGCGGTCGATCCCCGCCGTGCGATATCCGGCCGCGGTTCGAGCAAGACGTCAGGGACACGGGGGGGCGGATGAGGGGAGGCCGAAAGGTCCTCTCGCAGGACAATATCCGATCTTCGCTGGGCGGCACGCAACTGTTCGATGAGCGCGGCCCGCACCCGTTCGTCTTCGCCGGCGCCCGTAGCGTTCTGCACGTCCGGGACCTCGGCCTGCGGACCCGCGTCCGTCACGTCCGGGTTGCCTGCCTGCTCCTCATGGATTTCGACGAGATCCGGTCCGGGAAAGACAGCTGCGCTCCCTCCGTCACGAACATCTATGACGAGAACCTTGTCGTCGATGCTGGTCACCTGCGCCGCGCAATCGCAGGCCAGGCCGAGCGACAGGACCCCGTCCGCCCAGTCGACGGACGCAACCCTTCGTCGGCCGATCCTGTCGAAGACCGATGGAAGGGCGAGCATCTGTTCAGCCGCCAGTTCGATCTGCACCTCTCGTCCGCGCCGCACCGCCTTCCACTGCGGCAGAGTGTCCGCCTCGATCACGAGGCGGGTGAAGGAAGCATGTTCCCCCGACCGGATCAGGGGCTGCGCGAATCCGGGCGCGACCATCGCCACGAAGGCGATCCATATGCCGATCCTTCCCTTCACGTGCCGGCCGCCGGTTCGCGCAATGCCGTATCGAGCGCGTCGAAGCTGGGGCGGAACTCTCCGGGAATGCATTGCCGCCCGATCTCCACGCACATGTTCGGCGCATGCGCATGCAGGCTCGCAACGAGTGCCTCCCGGATCAGCAGGTAGAACTGATGATCCTGCTCCGCGATCTCGCGCGCCTTGGTCGCGAATGGGCCGACAAGCGCATAGGACAGGAACACGCCGAGGAACGTCCCCACCAGCGCGCCGCCGATCATCTTGCCCAGCACCTCCGGGGGTTGATCGATCGACGACATCGTCTTGATGACCCCGAGCACGGCGGCGACGATCCCGAGAGCGGGCAGCCCGTCGGCCATGGTCTGCAGCGCATGGCTGGGCTTGAGCGCGTGATGAAGCTGGATGTCGAGACGCTTGTCTATGATCTCCTCGACCTGATGGGGATCGTCGTAGTTCATCGAGGCGGCCCGCAGCGTGTCGCAGATCAGGGCGACCGCCTTCTCGTCCGCGAGAATCCGCGGAAACTTCTGAAAACAGGTGCTGTCTTGTGGCGCCTCGATATGTTCCTCGACCTGGATCGGACTGGCCCGTGCGATCTTGAGCAGATCGTAGATCAGGATCAGCACGTCGGAATAATCCTGCTCCGACCATCTCGGGCCGGTAAAGACCGCCGCGACGTTCCGCGCCGCGCCCTTGATGGTTTCGAGGCCATTGGAGATGATGAACGCCCCCAATGCCGCGCCGCCGATGATCATCATCTCGTAGTGGAGGGAGGAGAAGATGATACCGAGTTTCCCTCCGCCCCAAAGGTAGCCGCCCACCACCATCGCGAAGACGACGACTATGCCGACGATTCCGATCATCGCGATTGTCCCCCGCCCGCGTGGCGCCCGGCCATGACCGCGCTTAGAGCGTAGGCCTGGCCGGCCGATATCTCCGACAGGATCGCCGCCGCCTTGCCGGGCTCCATCCGCAGCAGGAAACCGGCCGCGAAGCTGGGATCCATCTCCTCGAAGATCGCGGCCGCCTGCGCCGACCGCATCTGCTCGTAGACCCCCGTCAGCCGGGCGACATCGGCATCGGCGGCCCCTTCTGCCAGCGCGAGAGTGGCACGCAGGTCCTCCTCGGCCTGTCGCAGGGCGTCAACCTGGTCCTCCAACCCGGCTCTCGTGCGTTCGAGATCCTGCTCGAGGGCCGCGAGATCGCGTTCACGCCGGTCGAGTTCCGCAGCACGTGTGCGCAGGGCGCGAAGCATCGCGTCCTCCTCGCCCAAGTCCGCGACGGCTTCCGACGATCTGGGCGTGGCGATCGCGGCGGGGACGACGCCCGCGACGATCTGCGAGACCGCCCCCGCATGATCGACGAAGCGTACCGCGGCCGAAGAGACCAGCAGAAAGGCGAGGATCGCGAGGGCCGAGACCCGGCGCGCCGCCTTCATCGCGACATCGCCTTGCAGGCATCCTTGAGGGAGCCTGCGAACTCGCGCTTGCGCGACGACTCGCGAAGGGTATCGCGCACCGGCACCGCAGTCTGGCTGCGCGAATCGTGCAGCGTGGCGAGCAGCATCTCCAGCCGTCCCGCGGCACGTTCCGCGCGTTGGGTCTGCTCCGTCATGCCGTCGAGCGCTAAGGCCGACTGTCGCTGAGCCGCGTCGATCGCCGCGCGCATGTCGTCGACGCGAAGGGACATGTTGGCGACCGCCGCCCCCATTCCGCTGTCGAGCCGCCGCAAGGCCTTCAGGCGCCGCGAGATCACCGTGCAGTAGACGGCGAGACTGAGCGTGCTGAGAATGAGGATGCCATCCGCGATCAGATCCATGCTGAATGCTCCTTTCATCGTTATTCGAGAATGAATTGGGTGACGAGGACGCCATGCACCGCATCCGGACCGGTCGCGAGCGCGATCCGGCGCATCATCTGGCTGCGCAATGTCAGCATCGCCGCAGGTTGTTCCAGCCGGGACGGTGAGATCGAGCTGAGATAGGTCGCGAGGATGTCCTGCACCCGCGGCACCACGGCGCGCACCTCCTCCACGGCCTCCGGCACGACGTCGAGCGTGGCGGAAAAGCGCAGGTGGCGCGTCTCGACCGGGTTGGGCAGGCTGATGACGATCGTCGGCACCTCCACGAAGGCGGCGATACCCGCGCGGGTCGCACCGGCCTGAACGATCTCGCGCCCCGCCGCCTCCTCGCCCTCCAGCGAGGTCGGCGCGGCCACCGCGACCTGAGGAAGCAGACCCAGCGGATCGAGGTGCACGAACGCATAGGACCCCGCGCCGCAGACCAGTGCCAGCGGTCCAAGCACCATCAACCCCCTGCCCTTGCGTGCCGTCGCGGGCTCTCTCGTCGCTTCGCTCATCGAATCGCTCCGTCGTCGTTCGACATCCGTTCTAGGGACCGACCACTAACCAATTCTTAAGTCCCCTCCGCCTAAGCCTGTCCCACCGGGTGCAGAACGCGCCTCGGAAACGCCGGGAAAAGAGGCCGAACGTGAGTGAACTGCTGAAGCGATTCGAAACGGTGTCCCGCGCCAGGCAGATGGTCGTCCTGGGCAGCACGCTATTGGTCGTGCTGCTGCTGGTCGTGATGGGCCGCACGGCGCTGAAGCCGAAGCTGGAGCTTCTCTATTCGGGGCTGGAGCCTCCGATCGCGGCCGAGGTTCTGGCCGCGCTCGAAGCGGATGGCGTCGTGCATCAGGTACGCGGCAGCGCCATCTACGTGCCGGGCGCGCAACGTGACGCGCTGCGGTTGTCGCTGGCCGGGCGCGGTCTGCCGGCCTCGGGCGGGGCGGGGTACGAACTGCTCGACGGGTTGTCCGGTTTCGGCACCACGTCGCAGATGTTCGATGCGGCCTACGCGCGCGCGCAGGAGGGAGAGATCGCACGCACGATCGCCGCCTCCCCCTCGGTGCGCTCGGCCCGCGTGCACCTCGCAGCCGGGGCGGACGCGCCGTTCCGCCGCGGGACGGACGGATCGGCGTCCGTCACCGTCATCATGGCGCGTGGCGTCCTGGGGGCCGAACAGGCGCGCGCGATCCGTCATATGGTCGCCTCCTCGGTGGCGGGGCTCAGCCCTGAATCGGTCTCCATCATCGATGGCCAACGCGGCGTGATCGTCGATGCGACCGACGAGCTCGGTTCGGGCGCAGGCCGCGACCGAGAAGCGCAGCTGCGGGAGAACGTGCGTCGGCTGATCGAGGCGCGGGTCGGACGCGGCGCGGCCATCGTCGAACTCAGCATCGAGACGCAGATGGATGCGGAAACCATCACGGAACGCGTGATCGACCCCGACAGCCGCGTCGCCATCCACACCGATGTCGAGGAGGATCTCGAGGAATCCTCCGGCAACGGGCCTGCCCAGGTCTCCGTCGCCAGCAACCTGCCTGACGGCGATGCGGGCGCCGGTGGCAGCAATTCCAGCCGCGAGCTGACCCGCACGCGCGAGCGGGTGAACTACGAGGTCTCGGAGGTTCTGCGCGAACGGGTCAGCGCACCCGGCGCCGTCAGCCGCATCTCCGTCGCGGTGCTCGTCGACGGAATCACCACGACCGGTCCGGACGGGCAACTGACCTGGCAGCCACGCCCGCAGTCCGAGCTCGATGCACTTGCGGAACTGGTCCGCGCAGCGGTGGGGTTCGACCTCGCGCGCGGCGACGTCCTCACGATCGAGAGCCTGCAATTCGATCAGGCAGAGGATTTCGGTCAGGAACGCGGAGCCGCGCCGCTCTTTGCTCAGGGGCCATCCCCGCTGGCAATCATCCAGTTCGGCCTTCTGGCTCTCGTGACATTGGTGCTGGGACTGTTCGTGGTGCGCCCGATGCTGATGCCCCGCAAGCCGCCGCTGCTGACGGACCCGCGCGAGCTCCCGTCGCCGGAACACGGGCCGGAGTTGCCCGAACTGGCGCGCCTGACCGCCGATATCGAGGCGGAGCCGGTGCCCGAGACGCCGCTGTCCCGACTGCGCAAGACCGTCGAGGACCGGGACGAGGAGGCGCGGGACCTGCTGCGCAGCTGGATCGACTCCGACCTCGCGGAGCGCAGTGCGCCATGACGGCCCGTCTCTTCCGCCTCGGCGATCTCGACACCGACGGCCGGGCAGCCCCGGCTGCCGCCGAAACCCGCGACCTGAGGGCCGAAGGCTATGCCGAAGGGTTCGCAGCCGGTGCGGCGCGCGCTGCGGACGCGCAGGATCGGCTCGCCGAGGCCCTGTCAGAAAACCTGATGGAAGCGTTGTCCGACGCGTCGCTGCAACTCGCCGCCGCACGCCGGACCGCGGAAACGCAAGCGTGCGCGCTGATCCTCGCAGCCTGCGATACCGTCCTGCGCAAGGAGGCCGCGCGGGATTTTGCGCCACGCCTGACCGAGGCTATCCGGCAGGTCCTCGACCGCACGCCCGAGGCTGCGTTGACCCTGCACCTGCACCCCGAAACGGCGAAGCGTCTCGCAGACGCGCTTCCGCTCGGGGTCCCCATCGCCCCCGATCCCGATCTCGCCGAGCAGAGCGCGCGGATCACAACCGAATTCGGATTCGACACGATCGATCCTGATCGCGCCATCGACGAGATTTGCGCGATCCTGACCGAAGAGGAGCTTTTAGAAGATGACCGACACGCACATGGCTGATCCATCGACGGCCAAGCCGCAGCGCCGATCCTTGGCGAGCTCCGGCGCGCCCCAGGCATTCGGTGGGGTGCCGATCGAAGTGGTTGTCGCGGTCGGTCGGGCCCGCCCGATGGTCGCGGATCTCGTCCGCCTGCGCCGCGATTCCGTGCTGACGCTCGACACGCTCCTGACCGATCCCGTCGACCTCTACGTCGGCGACCGCCTCATCGCGCGGGGGGAGTTGCAGGAACTCGACGACGGGTCCGGCCGCCTCGCCGTACGCCTGACGGAGGTCGCGGATGTCACGGACGGCGATTGAGACCGGTCTGATCACGCTCGTCATGATTGCGCTGGCTTCGGGCGCGCAGGCGCAGAGCGTGGCGCTCGACCTGGGCGGTGACGGCAGCGTGACGGCGCGGACGGTACAGCTCTTCGCTCTCGTCACCGTGCTCAGCCTCGCGCCCGGCCTCGCCATCATGATCACCTGCTTTCCCTTCCTCATAACCGTCCTGTCGATCCTGCGCCAGGCCATCGGGGTGCAGCAGGCGCCGCCCAATATGCTCCTCGTCAGCCTCGCCTTGTTCCTGACCTGGTTCATCATGGAGCCGACATTCCGGTCGGCGTGGGATCTCGGCATTTCCCCGCTGATCGATGGCCGGCTGGAAATGGAGGCCGGGTTCGACCGGGCCATCGCGCCCTTCCGCGGTTTCATGCTTAACCGGGTCGATCCCGACACGATCGCGACGCTGGCCGATGCGCGCGGACTGGCCGTGCCGGACGGCGAGGCTACACCGCTCGAAATGCTCGTCCCGGCCTTCATGCTGACGGAGGTGCAGCGCGGCTTCGAGGTCGGTTTCCTGATCTTCCTGCCATTCTTGGTCATCGACCTCGTCATCGCGGCGATCCTGATGTCGATGGGCATGATGATGGTGCCGCCGGCGGTGGTCTCGCTGCCCTTCAAGCTCGCGTTCTTCGTCCTCGCCGACGGCTGGTCGATGCTCGCCGGTGCCCTGATCCGGAGCTATTCATGAGCCAGACCGCCCTCACGGTGTCCGGCCGGACGATGCCGGACGGACCGCTGACGCCGTCTCAGAAGGCGGCCATCGTCCTGGCGGCGCTGGGCCCGGACCGCGCGGCCCCGCTGATGCGCGACATGAACGAAAGCCAGCTGAGGCACTTCGCGGTCGCCATCTCCGGCCTGCGCCGCGTGCCGCAGGCGACCATCGTGCAGATCATGTCCGAGTTCGAAGAGGCGCTGGGAGAGGGGATCGGCATCGCCGGCGGCTCCGAGGCCGCACGGCGGATGCTGGACGAAGTGCTCGACGGCCAGCAGGTCGCCCGCATCATGAGCGACGTGGACAACACCATGAACAGGTCGTTCTGGAACCGTCTGGGCCAGGCTCCCAGCGCGTCTGTCGCCCTTTTCTTGCAGAACGAGCACCCCCAGACCGCGGCCGTGGTGCTCAGCGAACTGCGTGCCGATCGCGCCGCGGGCGTGCTCGAATGCCTCGACGAGGCCTTCGCACAGGACGTCGTGCTGCGCCTGTCGCGGGTGCCCCGTCTCGATCGTCACGTCCTCGCTCTGGTCGAGCGCATCATCGTCGAGACTTTCCTTTCGGCTGCCGTCGAGGGCGGCGACGTGCGCAGCCCGGCCGACCTGATCGCGGGCATGATGAACAACCTCTCCGCCACCACGCGCCATGACCTGCTCGGCCATCTCGACCGGCGCGATCCGGACCTGTCGGACCAGGTCCAGAAGGTCATGTTCACCTTCGGCGATCTGCCAAGGAGAGTGGAGCCGCGCGACGTCGCCACCGTCGTCCGCAACATCGAGGAGACGACGCTGCTCACCGCGCTCGCCTCGGCGCAAGCCACCTATCCCGATAGCGTGTCCTTCGTGCTCGAAAACATCTCGCGCCGCCTGTCGGAACGGTTCGCCGAAGAGCTTCGCCAGTTCGAGGACGTGAAGCTGAAAGTGGGCGAGAAGGCCCAATCCGAAATGATCACCGAAATCCAGCGCCTGGCCGATACGAAGGAGATCACTTTGATCCAGCCCGATGCCTGACCCCGTTCAGTCGATCTTTGTCCCGATGCGCCCGATTTTTCGCCTTGTCTCCTGCGCCACGGGCACATACACCCATCGGCGGAGACGTGGCCGAGTGGTCGAAGGCGCTCCCCTGCTAAGGGAGTAGGCCCCATAAGGGTCTCGAGGGTTCGAATCCCTTCGTCTCCGCCACTACCCCCATCCTCGCGCCTTCGTGCTCATCCAAGACGGTCTGTCTCCTACGCTCGCATTTGCCGAGGCGAATCCGGAACGTCATCTTCGATCCCCGCCCTTCGTTCGTTAAAAGGTTCAAGGCGAGGTCTCAAGCCGTCGCTCGATGGCAGCCGCGCATGGCTCGCGTCGCTCTCGTTCGGCGCATCGCGCGACCAGCTACCGCGCGCCAAGGCCCGTCCAACACCTGAACTGGCAATGGGTACTGAGCGTCCGCTCTCGAACCCCACTTATCCCATCCGTGATCGGCACACAAAACGCCCGCGCTGCGCAAATTGTCGGCAATTAGCCTCCAGACCAGACCCATGCTGGAACGGAGCCAGTCTTCCAAGGGCACCGCGTTACTCACACGCTTCCGAGCAACGCTTGCACCCGCACTGTTCGGGCGCTTGGACAGAAATGCTATAGCTGTCGTGGAGGCGAGTACCGGAATCGAACCGGTGTACACGGATTTGCAATCCGCTGCGTCACCACTCCGCCAACTCGCCTCGGGGTCAGTGTGGTGACGGGCTTCTAGCGCGGCTTTGCTGTGCGTGCAAGGGCGCTCGGTGGGTCGGGGCTCTCGGCATTCCGATCGGCTCGCCGGACCGAATGATCGCCGCTCGTTGCCTTGCACGGCTCATCACTTAGACCGAACGGGCGGCCGTGCCGGATCGCCGGTCGGGGTGCGGCAGCCTCCCGGCCCGCGGATCGGGGCCGGAACTCCGGCCTTGCCGCGTCAGGCGGCGTACAGGTCCTCGCCCACCCGCTCCGCCTGGCCCAGCGCCGCGAGGCTTTCGAGCAGCGGGCGCACCTGCCTGGTCTGTACGCGCTTGAAACGGCGGGCGATGCGGTCGGGGCTGGCCTCGCCCATCTCGGCGAGCGCCACGCGCACGGCGGCGATGCGGGCGGGCAGGTCGGCGGGCCACGGCTCCTTGTCGGCAATGGCCTTGGGGGCGAGCGCCATGTCTTTCGTACCACCCTTGCGCGCCGCCTTACCATGGGGGTTCTGGTACTCGGGGCGCAGCCAGCGAACATGGCCCTCTGCCTCCTCCGCCGCCCGTTCGTGGTTGAGGTCTACGAGGTGGAACAGCATGTCCTCCCCCGCGAGGTCTTGGGGCCAGGCATAGGCGTCGGCCACGGCGGCATCGATCCGGTCGTGCAGGTCCTCGAGGATGCCGACGAGCCTGTCCTGATAGATCGCGCGATCGCGGCCCTCAATCGACTCGCCCTCGCGCAGCTTTTCGAGCACGTTGTGCATCTAGGTCAGCGTGAACTTTGGATGCGCCGCCTGCTGCCTCTTGCGATAAGAGTCGAGCTTCTCGCCCAGCGCGGCGAGCCGGTGGCGCTGCGCGGGGGTGAGGTCGTGAAGAGAAGAGTTAGACAATAGGCAGTGAGAGAAAAGACTTACTAATTTTCAAATGATCCGCAGTGACGTAATCTCCTTGGTTTATGCAAGTTAAGTGTAATTGGCAGCTAACACAAAGACAGCCCTATATTAAAAGGGCTGACTGGCGTCGGGTGAACGACCCGCACCAGTCAAACCGGAAAGCGATCCCAGCGCCAGTCGCGAAGGCTCTTTACCATTTCCGCGCACGCATCGAGCTGATGACAAGAAAGCTAAAGCAATTTAGGAATAGAGCCTTGCTATAAGTAAAAAATAATAAAAATTTTCGCAAGTTTTTTTAAACGAAGACATCATCTTGATAATTTCCGTTTGTGTCGCCTCTAGAATGCTCCAAGCTAAAATACTATATACGAAATAGAATTTTAAGTTTTTTTCCGGTAGTTATAAATAATATCATATTATCGATAATATAATCCAATTCTAAAAAATTTTGCCTTTCACTATTGTATAGTATTACTATAATATTTAGATTTGAATTTCTCACTATCGTCGATCGATATCCTACACTATCGCTATGCTCAATAAAAGTCCGGACCTGACGCTCGTCAATTAAAGACAAATCTATTTCGTAGCCACCCTCGATAACGCAAATTTGGTCCCGTTGAAAATTCTCGAAGCTAGAGAGGTGGATATATGTTCCAGCAGGGAGCAACCTCTCCCTTATTAATTCAACTTGATTATCAAGGTTTCCTTGTTCCTGATATTGACAGAAAATCGGAAACTGAAGCTGATCGGCTCCGTATGCTACGCCCACATGAATTGTGTTCATAAATAAAAATATGGCTATAAAGTATCGAGAAATTTTCATATTTTGATAAATCCTTTGAAAAATTAAGCCATATTATTATTTTTACGGGTGTCTATTTCAGCTTCCTCGACTAGCACATCACGAGTTTAACGTTTCGCGGCATCTTCCTATAGGATACATGCAAGGCGTCAACGTAGCCATCACCCAGTGCCTTGTGCAACCGCTTGTCCCCGATGATGGGTGGATTGCCGACGATGAACACCGCCTCGGGCCAGGTCGCGTGCGTCGGCTCGGCAAAGTCGTAGACCGGGATGCGGGCGTCGGGGTCCGGCACCTCCTCGCCCGTCACCGGGTGGTGCCGCGTCGTGCGCCCGTCCCAGCGGGTCACGGACGTGCTGTCCGCAGCCAGCCGCGGCGTGCACGTGAACCAGTCGAGCACCGCGTCGCCTTGCCGGATGTTGCGAAGATCCTTCAACACCGGCTCGGACGGGGCGGCGGTGCCGTGGGTGCGGAAATGCCATTGCGGGAAGCCGATTCACAGCACCAGCTCCGCCACATTGGCGGCCCAAGGATTGAGCTCGACCCCGAGGAATTGGTGTGGATCGACGGTGATGAGGGGGGCGGTATCTCCCAGCTCGTCGAGCAGGGTGACGACCTCGCCCTCCAGCCGCTTCATCGCTTCAGCGCCATGTAGAGGAAATTTGCCCGAGCCGCAGGCAAGGTCGAGCACGCGCACCGAGCAGAGCTTGACGTGGAAATCGCGGGCGGTTTCGCGCGCATCGTCGGGCTTGCCGTCGGCCAGCAGGCGCTGCACCGCGGTTTGCACGTCGCGCCAGTCGTCACGCAGCGGCTCGACGACCGTCGGCGTCACCAGCCGCTCGACATAGGCGCGGGGGGGTGTAATGCGCGCCGAGCTTGTGCCGCTCGCGCGGGTTGAGCGCGCGTTCGAGCAGGGTGCCGAAGATCGCGGGCTCGATCTCCCGCCAATCGGCCTCCACCGCCTCGATCAGCAGGCCGAGTTCCACATCCTCGGCAACATCGCGAAGGGGCAGCGCATCAGGAAGAGGGCGACGGTCTACGGCTCGTGCCCCTGCCCCTCGAAACTGCGGCCGAGCGCGGCGAGGTGATGCGCGATCTCCCGCGTGACCTCGGCCGAGCGCAGCGCGGGGTCGAGGCTGAGCGGATCGGTCCAGATGGTGCGCAAGAGCTCGCGCGTCTTCTCGCGGCGCAGATCCTCCATCGAGATGCGGAAGCGGCTGCCGTCCGGAAACTGGTGATAGCCCTGGCCTTGGCGCGAGAAGTCGGCATAGAGCTCGATCGTGTGGCCCACGTCCACGACCATGAGGAAGTGCGGCCAACCGTCCTCCTTCGACACGGCGCGGGCGTAGCTGTCGGCCTGGTCGCGCGCCTAGAACATCGCCCCGTCGAAGGCGCGGCTGTCCCGCTGCCCGTGGCCCGTTTGCCTCGGGGCCTGCGCATCGGGGATCAGGGCAAGCTGCCGCTCGTCGGCCGGTTCTCCTGCGATCCCCTGCTTGGCTTCCAGCACGAAGCAGTCCCGACGGTAGAGGTCGATCCGCCCGCGCCGCTGCCGTCCGGTATGGGTGAAGGTGACGGGCTGCTCGAACCGGTATTCGTCATTCGCGCCGTCCGCGTCCGCGACCGGCTCCACATCCAGGAGGGCGTAAACTCGCCCGCGAAACTCTGGAAATTCGCCATCTCATTGCCGCCCGAGGCGCTCCAACGCGCGATGAACCCGTCAACATCGGTCGTCATTCGCAATCTCTCGTCGGCTCCGCCATCGCCTCACGGTAGGCAAGGCGCTTCACGTCCTCGCGAGCCGGTTTCGCGACTGGCGATCCCGGTTTGGCGCAGGGCCACAGGACCGCTCCCCCCACGGATCTTCGCGATGGATTTGCGACGGGTTGGCGGAGGCGGTGGGATTCGAACCCACGGTACGCTCTCACGCACGCCGGTTTTCAAGACCGGTGCCTTAAACCGCTCGGCCACACCTCCGTCGATCGGTCTCTAGCCCGTCGGGTTGGGCAGGTCCAGCGGCAGTCTTTTCATGTGCGGGCGCTTGCGGTAGTTTCGACGCAGACAAGGCTTCGACAGAAAGCCGCGGGCAGATGAGGATATCGGCATGATGGGCGGAATGTCTTGCTGGCATGTGGCTGCGGCGGTGGCCGTCGTGGCGCTCTCGGGGTGCGAGCAGATGGCCGCGTCGGGACCGGCCGCGACACCGGCCGCCGCGCCGGCGAGCACACCCCAGCAGATGTCGAGTGCAGGCCTCGTGCCGCGGCCCGACGTGTTCGCGCAGCGCGCGCTGGGCGCCTGGGACGGCGGACCATCGCTCGGCGGCCCCTGGATCGCACACCCCGCCGCCACGGGGGCCGAGCGGGTCGACGTCACCGATGTCGATACCGGGCGCAGCATCACCGCGGCCCTGTTCCGCCGGGGCAGCGATCAGGCCGGACCGCCCTTCCAGATCTCCGCCGATGCGGCGGTGGCGCTGGGAATCCAGCCGGGCGTGCCGGTTGAGCTCGACGTGGTCGCCTTGCGCCCCGGCACGGTCGTGGAGGCCACCGCGCCTGCCTCCGAACCGGCCGCAGACCCCGACCCTGCCGCCGAGGACGTGGTGGAAGCGACCCCGCCGCAAACGCCTCCGGTCGCGATCGCGCAGGAGCCTGCCGCCCCGCCGGTGGCCGTCGCGCCGCAACCCGTGGTGCCCGCGCCTGCCGCCACGCCGCCCGCCGCCCCCATCGACCGCCCCTTCGTCCAGGTCGGCACGTTCGGCGTCGCACAGAATGCCGAGGCGCTGGCCGCCGAGCTCGAACGGGACGGCCTGACCGTCCGCCTCGTGCCGTCGGGCAATCTCACCCGCGTGCTGGTCGGACCGGCAGCCAGCGAGGCCGAGCGCGACGCCGTCCAGGCCCGCCTGCGCGAGATGGGCTTTGCCGACACGCTGCCGGTCAACCCGTGACCCTGCCCTGAGTGGAGTATGTACTGTATGATGATCCGACTTCTGACACTTCTTCTGATCGCCGCCCTGCCCCTGCGGGCGCAGACGATCGACACCGCCGCCACCGCGGCGATGGTGATCGACCACGCGACCGGCGCGATCCTGATGGAAAAGAACGCCGATACGCCGGTGCCACCCGCCTCCATGTCAAAGCTGATGACGCTCAACATGCTGTTCGAGGCACTCGAGGAGGGCCGCATCGACCTCGACGACACCTTCCCGGTCAGCGAAAACGCGCATGGCTATCCCGGCTCGACCATGTTCCTCGAAACCCGCCACAACCCGACGGTGGAGGATCTGATCCGCGGCATCGTCGTCCTGTCGGGCAACGATGCCTGCATCGTGGTGGCCGAGCATCTGGCCGGGTCCGAGAGCGCCTTTGCCGACCGCATGACCGCGCGGGCGCGCGAGTTGGGGATGGAGGGCTCGACCTTCGCGAATTCCACCGGCTGGCCGGACGAAAACCAGCGGATGAGCGCGCGCGACCTCGTCTTCCTCGCCGACCGGATGCTGACCGAGTTCGGCGAGCACTATCACTACTTCGCCGAGCGGGAGTTCACCTGGAACGGCATCACCCAGCCCAACCGCAACCCGCTGCTCTACGCCTCGATCGGCGGTGACGGGCTCAAGACCGGCCATACCGAGGAAGCAGGCTACGGCCTCGTCGGCTCGGCCGAGCAGGACGGGCGCCGGGTCGTGTTCATGATCACCGGGCTCGACAGCACCGCAGCGCGCACGAACGAGAGCGAGCGCATCGCCGCTTGGGCCTTCCGCGAATTCGACAACGCCACCTTCTACGAGGAAGGCCAGACCGTTGCCGAGGCGGATATCTGGCTGGGCGACATGGCTTCCGTACCGCTCGTCGCCTCGCGCGACGTGATGGCGACGATGCCGGTGCGCGGGGCCGAGGACGTGACCGCCCGCGTCGTCTATGACGGCCCGATCGCCGCTCCGGTGGCCGAGGGCGACCACATCGCGGATCTCGAGATCGAGGTGCCGGGCATCGGTCCCGTGACCGTGCCGCTGCTGGCGGGGGCCGACGTGGCCGAGGGGGGCGCGATGACCCGTATCCTCGCCTCCAGCCGCATCATGGTGGGCCGGGCCTTCGCCGCGATCACCGGCGACGGCTGAGCGGCGGTGTTCGTCAGCTTCGAGGGGATCGACGGCTCGGGCAAATCCACGCAGGCGCGCCTGCTGGCCGATCACCTGCGCGACCAGGGCCGCGAGGTCGTCCTGACGCGGGAGCCGGGCGGCTCTCCGGGCGCGGAGGAGATCCGCGCCCTCGTCCTGCGCGGTGATCCCGGCCGCTGGTCGGCAGAGACCGAGATCCTGCTCTTCACCGCCGCGCGCCGGGACCATGTGGAACGGACGATCCGCCCCGCGCTCGACCGCGGCGCGACGGTGATCTGCGATCGCTTCGCCGATTCCACGCGGCTCTACCAGGGAATGAGCCGGGGCGACCTGCGAGAGACCGTGGACATGCTCCATACGCAGATGATCGGCATCGAACCCCACCTTACCTTCATCATCGAGATGGACCCCGAGGCGGCGCTGAGCCGTGCCCTTGCCCGCCGGACCGGCGAGGACCGGTTCGAAGACATGGGGCTCTCGATGCAGGCCCGCATGGCCGAGGGCTTCCGCGAAATCGCCGCGACCTTCCCCGACCGGTGCCGCCTGATCGACGGCGACCGCCCGGTCGAGGTCGTCGCCGCTGACATCGCGGGCCATTTCGCATGAGCGACGACGCCCTGCCCGAGCCGGATCGCGTCGAGGGCGCGCCGCATCCCCGCATGACCACGAGTCTGCACGGCCAGCACCATGCCGAGGATGCTTTTCTCGACGCCGCGAACGGCGGCCGCCTGCACCACGGCTGGCTCGTCACAGGCCCGCGCGGCGTGGGCAAGGCGACGCTGGCCTGGCGGATCGCCCGCTGGCTGATCTCCGGCGCGCCCGAGGGCTCCGGCCTCTACATGGATCCCGCCAACCCGGTCTTTCGCCGCATCGCCGCCTTGGGGGAACCGCGCGTCTTCCTTTGCCGCAGGCCGTGGGACGAGAAGACCAAAAAGCTGCGCACCGCCATCACGGTCGAGGAGATCCGCCGCCTAAAATCCTTTTTCACCATGAGTGCCGCCGATGGCGGCTGGCGCGTCGCCATCGTCGACGCGATGGACGACCTCAACGTTCAGGCCCAGAACGCGCTCCTCAAATTGCTGGAGGAGCCGCCGGAGCGTGTGGTCTTCCTGATGGTCTGCCACCAGCCCGGCCGCCTGCTGCCTACCATCCGCTCTCGCTGTCGCGAACTGCGCCTCGGCCCACTCGACCCTGCAGCGCTCGACAGCGCCATGATGGATGCGGGCTTCGCGCCCGAAGGGGCCGCGGCCCTCGCCGAGCTCAGTGTCGGATCGGCAGGCGAGGCGGTGCGGATGCTCGCCGATGACGGGCTGGAGATCTACGCATCCCTCGTCGCGCTCGCCGGGGGCGCCCCCAACATGGATCGCGGCGCCATCGCCCGGCTGGCGGAAGCCTGTGCGGCGCGCGGGGCCGAGACGCGCTACGACCTCACCGTCCGCCTGATCGCGCTGATGCTCACCCGCCTCGCCCGCCACGGCGCGACGCTCTCGCCACCGCCGGAGGCCGCGCAGGGCGAGGCCGCGATGCTCGCCCGCCTCGCCCCCGACCAGACCGCCGCCCTCGCTTGGGCCGAGCTGGCCGAGCGCTCATCCGCGCGTGTCGCACATGCGCGTGCGGTCAACCTTGACCCTGCCCAGGTCATCACCGATACCTTGCTGGCATTCGACGAGACCGCGCGCCGGTCAGCGAGGTAATCCATGCTCACCGACAGCCACTGCCATCTCGACTTTCCCGATTTCGAGGGCAGGCTGGACGAGACCATCGCCCGCGCAAGCGCGGCAGGTGTCACCCGCATGGTCAGCATCTGCACCAAGCGCGCCGCCCTGCCCGCCGTGCAGGCCATCGCCGAGGCGCATCCGCAGGTCTGGTTCGCCTACGGCATCCACCCGATGCGCGTGGCGGAGGAGCCGATGATCGAGGTGGACGAGCTGGTCGCCGCCGCCGCCCATCCGCGCATGGTCGGGATCGGGGAGACCGGGCTCGACTACCACTACACTGCCGACAGCGCCGAGGCCCAGCAGCAGAGCCTGCGCCTGCATATCGAGGCCTGCCGCCGCACCGGCCTGCCTCTCATCATCCACAGCCGCGACGCCGACGAGGACATGGCCCGCATCCTGAGCGAGGAACACACCGCAGGCGCCTATGACTGCGTCATGCACTGCTTCTCCTCGGGCGCCGAATTGGCGCAGACCGCGCTCGACCTCGGGTTCTACCTCTCCATGTCGGGCATCGCGACCTTCCCCAAATCGGGAAGCTTGCGCGACATCTTCGCCGCCGCGCCGCTCGACCGCATCCTGGTCGAGACCGACAGCCCCTACCTCGCGCCCGTCCCCCATCGCGGCAAGCGTAACGAGCCTGCCTACACCGCGCATACCGCCGCCACGGGTGCGGAGATCTTCGGCCTTACGCTCGACGAATTCGCCGCCGCGACCGAGGCGAATTTCGCGCGCCTGTTCCCGAAGGCCGCCTGATGGCCCGGCTGGTCTTCACCATCCTCGGCTGCGGCTCCTCGGGCGGGGTGCCGCGCCTCGGCGGACACTGGGGCGCCTGCGATCCCGACGAGCCCCGCAACCGCCGCCGCCGCTGTTCCCTGCTGATCGAGCGGGAGGATGCTGGCGGAACCACGCGCATCCTCGTCGACACCTCGCCCGACATGCGCGCGCAGCTGCTCGACGCAGGCGTCGGCACGCTCGACGCCGTGGTCTACACGCACGAGCACGCGGATCACGTCCACGGGCTCGACGACCTGCGCATGATCGTCTTCAACACCCGCCAGCGCCTGCCGGTCTGGGCCGATGCCTCCTGCAGGCAGGCCCTTCTCGACCGCTTCGGCTACGCGTTCGAGACCCCCGAGGGCAGCCCCTACCCGCCGATCCTCGACCTGAACCTGATAGCGGGCCCGCTGCGCATCGATGGCGCGGGCGGCGAGGTCGAGGTCACGCCCTTCACGGTCAATCACGGCAGCATCGACGCGCTGGGCCTGCGCATCGCCGATTTCGCCTACCTGCCGGACGTGGCCGAGATGAACGACGCGGCCTGGGCCGCCATCGAAGGGCTCGACTGCTGGGTGGTGGACGCGCTGCGCTACAAGCCGCACCCGACCCATAGCCACGTCGGACAGACGCTCGACTGGATTGCCCGCGCCGCGCCGCGCCGCGCGGTGTTGACCAACATGCATATCGACATCGACTATGCGACCATCGCCGCCGACACGCCCGATCATATCATCCCCGCCCATGACGGACTGCGCATCGAGTACGACCTCTAGATGCTGGGCCTGATCGAGATTGTCCTGCCCGTCTTCCTGATCGTGGGCGCGGGCTATGCCGCGACGCGAGCCAAGCTGTTCAGCGATCCGGCGGCGGACGGGCTGATGGTCTTCACGCAAGGCTTCGCCATTCCCTGCCTGCTCTTCGCCGCCCTCGCGCGGCTCGATCTGGGCGCGGTATTCGACTGGCGGCTGCTCGTCAGCTTCTACACCGGCGCCGCGATCTGCTTCGCGCTGGGCGTCGTCGGAGCGCGGGTGATCTTCAAGCGCCGTCCAGGCGAGTCCGTGGCCGTCGGCTTCGGCGCACTGTTCTCCAATTCGGTGCTGCTGGGTCTGCCGATCATGGAGCGCGCCTACGGCACCGACGCCCTCGCCGCCAATTTCGCGATCATCGCGATCCACGCGCCCTTCTGCTACCTGCTCGGCATCACGACGATGGAGATCGTGCGTGCCGACGGAAAGGGTGCCGGGCATACCGTCAAGGCGGTGGGCCGCGCCATGTTCCGCAACTCGCTGATGATCGGCCTTGCGCTTGGCTTCGCGGTGAACCTCTCGGGGGTCGAGCTGCCCTCCCCGCTCTGGGCCGCGGTGGACCTGATGGTGCGCGCCGCCCTGCCCGCCGCGCTGTTCGGTCTGGGCGGCATCCTCACGCGCTACACCCTGTCGGCGCAGATCCCGCAGGCGGCGATGGTGGGCGTGCTGTCGCTGATCGTGCACCCCTCGATCGCCTGGGGGCTGTCGGTCCACGTCTTCGACCTGCCGATCGAGTTCGTCCGCGCCGCGGTCGTGACGGCGGCGATGGCGCCGGGGGTGAACACCTATGTCTTCGCCAATCTCTACGACCGGGCCAAGGGCGTCGCGGCGAGCGCGGTCCTGCTCTCGACCGCGCTATCCGTTCTCAGCGTCTCCGTCTGGCTCTGGGCGCTCTCCACGCTCTAGCCGGATCAGGTTCGACAGCCGCTCCGTCTCGCGCAGCAGGCCGCAATAGCGCCCGTCCGACACGCAATAGTCGTAGGACCCCATGTCGAGGTTCAGCGCCATGTCCGGCGCGCAGGCCCGTTGCAGGGCGACCGCCGCGGCGTGCAGCGTCAGGGGCTGCGCGCTCTGCCACAGGCCGAGGCCCTCCTCCGTCTCGAACAGCACCCGCCGGGTGAAGCGGGGCGCGCCGTCGACTGCGCGCAAATCCAGTTCTCCCTCGTCGATCAGCAAGTGGGACTGTAGCAGGCTCAGCCCCTCCTCTGCCGCACGCGCCGCCATCTCGGAGCGTCCACCGGCGCTGTCGATGCCGATCTCGTCGCGCCGGGTGATGGTGGCGCGCCCCTCCTCCACCAGCAGCACGCCGTCCATACGCGCGCCGTTGCGGTTGATGACCTCGCCGTCACGCAGCAGGAAGCCCACGGGCAAGTGCCCGCCCCCCTCGCGCTGCTCGGTCCCTGTATAGGCACCGGTCACGGTGATGCCTGCCGTATCGCTCAGCGGCTGGTCGTCGGGCAGCACCAGGATACTGGTCCGCGGCGCGGCGTCGAAGAACAGGACGCCGTCGTCCGAACAGGCAAACGCCGCGCTGGGAAGCAGCGCGGCGCAAAAGGCAACGATGTGGGTGGGTTTCATCCCGGAGACATTCCTCTCAGCCGTTCCGAACGGCGACGCAACAATTCTACAGTTGTAAGCAGCAGAACGGAGATGGCCACCAGAATCGTCGCCACCGCCAGGATCGTCGGGCTGATCTGCTCCCGCAGGCCGGTGAACATCTGCCAAGGCAGCGTCTGCTGATTGGCCGAGCCGATGAAGATCACCACCACCACCTCGTCGAAGGAGGTGATGAAGGCGAAGAGCCCGCCCGAGATCACGCCGGGCAGGATCAGCGGCATCTGCACTTTGAAGAAGGTCCGCACCGGCCCCGCCCCCATATTGGCCGAGGCGCGCGTCAGCGACTTGTCGAAGCCGACCAGCGTCGCCGTCACCGTGATGATGACGAACGGGATCCCGAGCGCGGCATGCGCCAGCACGATCTTCACATAGCCCACGAAGTTCTGGCTGAGGCCCAGATTGTCCTCCATCCAGTTGCCCATCTGCGAGTAGAAGAAGAACATCCCCGTGGCCGAGATGATCAGCGGCACGATCATCGGCGAGATCAGGATCGCCATGATCGCACCGCGGAACGGCACGTGGCTCTGGCTCAGCCCGATGGCGGCCAGTGTGCCGAAGCTGACCGCGAGGATTGTCGCGATCGGCGCGATGATGAAGCTGTTGCGCAAGGACGCCTGCCAGCCGTTGTCGGTGAAGAAATCGCGGTAGTGCTTGAGGCTGTAGCCGTCCGGGTCCAGCCGCAGCATCTCCGGCGTGAAGGTGAAGAAGTCCGTGGCGTTGAAGCTCAGCGGAATGATGATCAGGATCGGCAGGATCAGGAAGGCGAAGATCAGCCCGCAGATCGTGCGGAAGGAGTAGTACCAGACCTTCTGGCCCGTGGTCGCATATGCGGGAAGTGACATGGTTTACCCCAGCTTCACGTTGTCGATGCCGACGATCTTGTCATAGGTCCAGTAGAGCGCGAGCACGAGCACCAGCAGGATCGTCGCCAGCGCCGCCGCCAGACCCCAGTTCAGGCTCGACGAGATGTGGTAGTAGATCCGGTTCGAGATGAACGTGCCGTCCGTTCCGCCCACCAGTTCGGGCGTGATGTAGTAACCGATGGCGAGGATGAAGACGAGGATCGCCCCCGCTCCGATGCCCGGCACGCTCTGCGGGAAATAGACCCGCCAGAACGCCGTCCAGTCGGTCGCGCCCAGGCTCTTGGCCGCGCGCACATAGCTCGGCGGAATGGTCTTCATCACCGAATAGAGCGGCAGGATCATGAAGGGCAGCAGAATATGCGTCATCGCGATCACCGTGCCGGTCGCGTTGTTGATCAGTGCCAGCCGGCCCGCATTGTCGATCAGCCCGATCCAGACCAGCAGATCGTTGATGACCCCCTGCTGTTGCAGGATCACCTTCCAGGCCGATGTCCGCACCAGCAGCGAGGTCCAGAACGGCAGCAGCACCAGGATCAACAGCAGGTTGGCCGAGCGCGAGGGCAGGTTCGACAGCAGCCACGCGATCGGGTAGCCCAGCAGGAAGCAGGTGAAGGTGATCGTCACCGACAGTATGATCGTCCGCACGAAGAGCTTGACGTAGATCGCCGAAAACTCCGGCACCGCCTCGATCCCGTCGGGCGTACGACGCAGGTCCATCGCCGTCAGGAAATAACCTGCCGTGATCGGATCCGAATTGCTCTGGATCGTGAACCAGACCTCGGGGTCCAGCCAGTCCTCGTCGATATCGGCGAATTGCGGCGCCAGCGGCGCGCCCTCCTCGAACCGGCCCAGCCGCCGCTCGTTGGTCTTGCGAAACAGCGAGGACATGCCCGACTGCTCGTAGTTGAGGCGCGAGCCGAGCCGCGTGTGGATCTTCGCCTCGGTCGCGACCAGCATGTCCTCGTAGAGCGCCTCGAAGACCGGCTCGCCCGGTGCCTCGCCGCTGTCGTATTCCCAATCCTCCAGCGCCACGACCGTCTGCGGGATCGTGTTCGACACGATGTCGTTGTCGATCGAGCGCAGCAGCATGTTGCCGATCGGGATGATGAAGGTCACAAGGATGAACAGCAGCAGCGGCGCGACCAGCAGGAAGGCCCGGATCTTCTGCCGCCGCAGCGCGCGGCTCAGGCTCCGCTTCAGCGGCGTGCCATCGGCGGCGAGGACGGGGCCGTCCGCCTCGGCTGCGGCGAGACCCTTTTCCGGGGTCGGGGCGTCGATTGCGGTCATGGGCGCAGGCTCCGGTCAGATCATGGGATGGTCCGCGCGGGGGCCGCGCGGGCACATCGGGAAGGAAGGCCCCGCCGGGGGTCGTCCGTCGCGATGTGCGTGCGGTGTGGCACCGCGCCCCGAAAGGCGCGGCACCGATGGGTCGGGGAAGGCCCCGGATCAGGTCCGGGGCACGTTCCGCCTTATTGCAGCAGCCACGCCTGGAACTGCGCGTCCAGATCGTCGCGGTTGTCCGCCCACCAGTCATAGTTGAACAGGAAGGTGTTCTCGCTGTTCGCCGGATCGGTCGGCATGTGCGGTGCCATCTCGATGCCCAGCTCGGCATGGGTGGAGACCAGCGGCGCCGAGGAGGAACGCGCCGGACCGTAGGCGATGTACTTCGCCTGATCGGCCAGACGCTGGGTGTCGGTGGCGTAGCGCAGGAAGTCGAGCGCGCGCGCCTGACGCTCCTCGGGCAGGCCCGCGGGGATGATCCAGCCGTCCAGGTCGAACATCTGGTAGTCCCACAGCATCGCGACCGGCTGGTCCTGCTCCTCGATCACCGAGAACAGGCGACCGTTGTAGGTCGAGCCGATGACGATCTCGCCGTCGGCCAGCAGCTGCGGCGTCTCCGCACCGGCGGTCCACCAGATCGTCTGGTCCTTGATCTCGTCGAGCTTGGCGAAGGCGCGTGCGACGCCTTCCTCGGTCTCGAGCATGTCGTAGACATCCTCCAGCGCCACGCCGTCACAGATCAGCGCCCACTCCATGTTCGCGATCGGGCGACGCTCCAGCGCGCGCTGGCCGGGGAACTCGTCGGTGTTCCACACGTCGCAGACCTCGTCCGGGGTCGCGCCGTTCCACTCTTCCACATCCGTGCGGTAGCCGAAGGTGGTGGAGTAGACGATCTGCGGCACGAAGCAGTCGGAGACGATCAGGTCGCCGAAATCCTCGGACGCGGTCGAGCCGTCGTCGCCGTCGGCCAGCATCTCGTCATGGTCGATCTCCATGGCGAGGCCTTCGTCGCAGAGACGCATCGCGTCCGCCGCGACCACGTCCACCACGTCCCAGGTGATGTTGTCGGCCTCGGCCATCGCGCGCAGGCGCGCCACAGCTTCCGCCGAGGACTCGTCCCAGGTGAAGGACACGCCGGTCTCGGCCGCGTACGGCTCGGAATAGGCTTTCTGCTGCGAGTTCTGGTAGGCACCGCCCCAGCTGACGACGGTCAGGCTGTCGGCCATGTGCGCTTCGGCATAGGCCGCGCCGGACAATGCCATCGCGGAGGTTGCGCCGATCATCAAAGTCTTGAGTTTCATGTGATTTCCCTGTTTGCCCGGTTGTGGGTTCGTGTCCGCGAGGCGTCGGTCCGGGTGCCGTCGCTCGCGGGTGCCGCCGCGGGGGGCAGACCCCGCGGCCATCTCATCCGGCTTCGAGCGCGCGCGCATCCGTGGGCGCCCAGCCGATCTTGATCTTCTCGCCCGGCCGCAGCTTGCGCTGATCGCCCGAATTGCGCGATTTTATCACGAAATCCTCGTTGCCCGCGACACGAAGCCGTGTGCGGAAGATATCGCCCATGTAGATCCATTCCAGCACTTCGGCGTCGATGGTGTGCGCGTTGGCCGGCAGGCGCGCGTGGTCGATCTCCACCCGCTCGGGACGGATCGAGATCAGCGTGTCCTCGCCCGGCTTGCTCACGTTGATCGGGGCGGCGTCGATGATCTCGCCGCTCCCCAGCCGCACCTCGGCCACACCGTTCTCGATGCGCTCGACCTTGCCCGCCAGCGTGTTGTTCTCGCCGATGAACTGCGCGACGAAGCTGTTCTCGGGTCGCTCGTACAGATCCTCGGGCGGGGCGAGCTGCTGGATGCGCCCGTCATTGAACACCGCCACGCGGTCGGACATGGTCAGCGCCTCGCCCTGGTCGTGGGTCACGTAGACCACGGTGATGCCGAGTTGCTCGTGCAGATGCTTGATCTCGAACTGCATATGCTCGCGCAGCTGCTTGTCGAGCGCGCCCAGCGGCTCGTCCATCAGCACCAGTTCCGCGTCGAAGACCAGCGCGCGCGCCAGCGCGATCCGCTGCTGCTGACCGCCCGAAAGCTGCGCAGGACGCCGTCCGCCGAAGGCCCCCATCTGCACCATGTCGAGCGCGCGCTTCACCTTCGCCTCGCGCTCGTCCTTGCCCATCTTGCGCACTTCGAGCGGGAAGGCGAGGTTCTCGGCCACTGTCATGTGCGGGAACAGCGCGTAGTTCTGGAACACCATGCCGATCCCGCGCTTGTGCGGCGGGATGTTGTTAATGGGGCGTCCGTCCAGCTTGATCTCGCCATGCGTGGCGCTCTCGAAGCCCGCCAGCATCATCAGGCAGGTGGTCTTTCCCGATCCCGACGGACCCAGCATCGTCAGGAACTCGCCCCGCGCGATCGAGAGGTTGAGATCCTTCACCACGAGCGTTTCGCCGTCGTAGCTCTTCTGCACCCGGTCGAAGGTTACGAAGCCTTCCTTGGTTCCGCTGTCGCTCAATTCGCCATCCCTGATCTGCCGTCGCGGCCTCGCTATGCCGCGCTTTCGTGAGAGCCTAACGCGTCGCTTGCAGGATGCAACGATGGATCGCGGCTCCCTGCAATTGAGGCCATCGCCGGGCCATTCACGGCAGCCTGCGGGAAAATCGACCGGAAAAACCTACGATTGCGACCGGTCCGCCCGCGATTGCGACAAACGTGCCGCCGCGGCCACGGCCATCGAATAGCCCTCGGGCCCGAAACCCGCGATCACCCCGTCGGCCGCCAACGCGACATAGGACTGGTGCCGGAACGCCTCGCGCCGGTGCGGATTGGACAGGTGCAGCTCGATGATGGGCAGCCCGTCGCAGGTCCTGAGCGCGTCGAGCACCGCGACCGAGGTGTGGGTATAGGCAGCGGCATTGATGACGATCGCCGCCCCTTCGGCGCGTGCCGCGTGGATCAGCTCCACCAGACCGCCCTCCGAATTTGTCTGGTGGAAGGCGAGCGTGACGCCGGCCTCCTGCGCCGCCTCTTTGCAGCGCGCCTCCAGATCGGCGAGCGTGTCCGCGCCGTAGATCTGCGGCTCCCGCTCGCCCAGCAGGTTGAGGTTGGGTCCGTTCAGGACATGTACGCTCGGCATCTGCCACCCCATTCGTCGATTTGCCGCGCAGGCTGCGCGGTTTCGCGGCGATGCGCAACCATGCACGCATCTTTCAGCCCAGCCAGTCGATCATGACGGGATGATCGGGGTCACGCAGGATGTCGATGACGTCGAAATGGTGGCGCTCGGGCACGACATGCAGCGTCACCCGTTCCGCCGCTCCGCCCCACAGGGTGGCCAGCAGCCGCGACTGGCGCAGGAACTCGGGCCGCTCCTCGGCACCGACGCAGACCGTGACCGCGACATGGTCCAACGGCAGGTCGAGCGCGGGGCTCTCGCGCGCCGCCTCCTCCGCGTCCAGCCGCAACTCCGCCGCCATGCGCGTGTGCAGAAGGGGACGCAGGTCGTGCACGCCGCTGATCGTCAGCACGTTCGAGATCCGGTCGCGCAGGTCCGCGGCCAGCGGGCTGTCCCGTCCCGCCATGCGCGTGACGAGGTGCGCGCCCGCCGAGTGCCCGCTCAGCTGTATCGGTCCCGCGACCTCTTGCGCCGCGACCGCCACCGCCCGCGCGATCGACCGGGTGATCGCGCCGATGCGCGCCTCCGGCGCCAGCGGGTAGGACGGAACGGCGGTGGCGAAGCCCCCTGCCAGCGCGCCTTGCGCGAAATGCGACCAGGTCGCGCGGTCGAACGCCTTCCAGTAGCCGCCATGCACGAACAGGGCGAGTCCGCGCGCCGGGCCCTCCGGCATGAACAGATCCAATTCATCGCGCGGGTCGTCGCCGTGGCGCAGCGTCCGCATCCGACCCTCCGCCCGCATCCTGGCGCGATAGCCCTCCGCCTCCTTAGCCCATATCCCAGGGAAGGCATCACCACCCGCGATATGGGCACCGTTCGCATAGGCGTCATCCCAATCGGTGATGCGGCTCACCGGGATCACGCGCTCGGCCTCCGCGCCGACGGGAGATTTCATTTGATTTGCACCCCGGACCTGTTAACGCTCCAACGCCAATACGGTCTCACCACCGTGCGGGCGCGTCCAGCCCGCGAATTCGACTGCGCGCATCTCCCAGGGCGGCCCCGATGGCGAATATCTACACCTATTCGGTCTATACTGACGCCGAGCTTAACTATAACGGCTCGTTCACGTCGCTGGATGTCCCGACCACCGGCCCGCGCTACGAAATCCACGTCACCGACGACGACACGATCTTCGCGTCGACCGGAACCTCGGACTCCACGCAGCAGATCGGCTATCTCTACGACACCGTCACCGGCACCTACCTGCGCAACGGCAAGGCGACGATCTCCTCGCAGACCGACTACGCCACCGCGGGCGGCACCACCGTAACGGTCTGGACGCTGCAACTCGACTTCCCCTCGGGGACCGAGTTCCTCAACATCATCTCTCCCGAGGATCAGGCCGCCGCGTCGGGACAGACGGCGACCGGCCCCGCGCCGACCTTCGCCACCGACCAAGCCTTCACCGACCTGCCCACCTGGGGCGAGAGCCTGACCAATGCGGCCGGCGGTCCGTCCCTGACCGGCAATGACAGCATCTTCGGCCAGGGCGGCGACGACTCGCTGCGCGGCGGCAACGGTAAGGACACGATCTCGGGGGCCGAGGGCAATGACAGCCTGTTCGGCGACGCGGGCAATGACAGCATCTCCGGCGGGCTCGGCGAGGACAGCCTCGAGGGCGGGCGCGGCAATGACAGCCTGACCGGCGGAGAGGGCAACGACCAGATCCTAGGCGGGCGCAACGACGACACCGTGGTCGGCGGCGACGGGGACGACACGCTCTTCGGCGACGGGACCGAGGTGCGCAACCCGCAGCAGGACGTCGCGCGCTTCGTCTTCAACCGCAACAACATCGACAGTTCCGGCAGCCCCGATGGCGGCGCGGGAACCGAGGCGCCCGGCGAATCCATCATCTACAAGGACGTCGCCGTCACCGCCGACGGCGTCAGCATCGACGCCCGCTTCACGCTGGTGGAGACCTTCGCCCCGGACGGCAGCGCCTCGAGCATGCCGGTCGATCTCAACAACGACGACACCACCGACCCCAACCTCGTCATCCTCAACGACGGCATCCTCAGCCCGGTCGGCAGCACCACGGGCGGGCACAAGGCACGCGTCAAGATCGAGTTCCTGATCGGCGACGGGCAGGCCAATTCGGGCGACCTGATCGTCGTCAACGGTACCTTCGTGTTCCGCGATCTCGACGAGACGACGCCCGGCGGCTCGACCATCGACGTGGAGCGGGTGACGGTCAAATCCTCCGAGTTCTCGAACTTCTCGCTCTCGACCAACACCTCCGTCAGCTTCTCGGCGAACGGGGACGAGACCGAGTGGACCTTCTCGGGCACCCGGCCCAACAACCAGGTCACACTTACCGCCGAGGAGCAGGAGGAGAACCAGGTCGCGCTCGACTTCCTCAACCGCGACACGATCGAGGTGGTGCTGACGGCGCGCAACGTGAACTCCGGCTTCACCTTCGGCACGCGCGACTTCACGATCCCGGTCGAAACGACCAATATCCGCGGCGAAGGTGCGGATTCGGTGTTGGGCGGTGCCGGCAACGACACGCTCTACGGCGCGGGCAGTTCGGATACGCTCGACGGCGGCACCGGCGACGACTTGGTCGATGGCGGCTTCCAGAGCGACCTCATCAACCTCTCCGACGGGTTCGGCGTCGATACGATCCGTGGCGGCGAAGGCAGCGGCGAGGATCAGGATACGCTCAGTGCCGAGGGTCTCACGACCAACGGCGTCGAGATCGTCATCTCCGACTATACCGATGGCAATTTTACCGGCACCGCGCAGGAACGCGGCACCTCCGATATCTCCCAGTTCAGCGAGATCGAGAACATCGTCCTGTCCAATCAGGCCGACATCTGGGACTCGACCGCCACGGCCGAGAACGTCACCGTCTCGGGTCTGTCGGGCAACGACACGATCACGACCGGCGCGGGCGACGATCTGATCTCGGGCGGCGACGGGGCCGACTCCATCGATGCGGGCGACGGCGATGACACCGCAACGGGCGGCTCGGGCAACGACACCTTCATCGCGGGCCTGGGCAATGACAGCTTCAGCGGCGGCGACAATACCGATCGGCTGATCCTGACCGACACGTTCGGCACCGACGTCTTCGACGGTGGCGGCGGCAACGACACGATCGACGCCTCGGGGCTGGTCTCGCACGGCGTCGACATCGTCTTCACCGGCGACGAGGCGGGCACCTTCTCGGACCAGACCAACGCCGCGGGCACCTTCACCTCCGTCAACGGCCTCGTCTTCTCGAGTCAGGATGACAGCCTCGACGCCTCGGGGCAGAGCTCGTTCCTGCCGCGGGTCTACAATCTCGGCGACGGCGACGACCGCTTCGTCGACGGTGCCGCGCGGCATTTCATCATCGGCGGCGCGGGGCAGGACAGCTTCTCCGCAGGGGCGGGCGGCAACGACAATCTCAGCGGCGGGCTGGGCGACGACGTCTTCGATTTTATCGACGGGGCCTCGACCAATGGCGGCGGCGACACGATCACCATCACCGGCGGCGAGGATCCGGGCGACGGCGATATCGACTCGCTGCTGCTGCGCGGCCTGACGGCGGCCGACGGCAGCAGGCTCCGCCTCTCGGATGTCGCCTTCGACCCCGCCGACTCCGAGTCCGGCAGCTTCACGCTCGAAGACGGCACCGTCGTCAATTTCAGCGAGATCGAGAACGTGGTCTGCTTCGCAGGCGAGGCGCACATCGTCACGCCCCTCGGCCCCCGCGCGGCGCGCAGCCTGCGGGTCGGGGACCTCGTCGTCACGCGCGATTGCGGTGTCCAGCCGATCCGCTGGATCGGGCGGCGGACCGTGTCCGCGACCGGCTCCTTCGCGCCCATCGAATTCGCGCCCGGCACGCTCGGCAACACGCGAACGCTCCGCGTCTCTCCGCAACACCGGATGCTCGTCCGCGACAGCGCCCTGCGCCTGCGCTGCGGCGCGGACGAGATGCTGATCGCCGCGCGCCACATGATCGACGGCGATCGCATCCGCCAGGTCGAGGGCGGCGAGGTCGAGTACGTCCACATGATGTTCGACCGGCACCAGATCATCTATGCCGACGGCGTCGCGAGCGAGAGCTTCCACCCCGGCAAGATGAGTTTCGGCGCGCTCGACCCCGCCAACCGGGCCGAGCTGTTCGCGCTGTTCCCCGAACTTGCCGTGACCGGCCCGCCCAGCTACGGCCCCTCCGCCCGCCAGACCCTGAGGGGCGGCGAATGGGCGGCTACCTCCCGCCTCAGCGCCTGAGACGCGCCACCGCTATCTGAATACCCGCGCGATCCCATCCAGCAGATCGAGGCAGCGCGACAGCTGCGCAACCGACACGAATTCGTCCGCCTTGTGCGCCTGCTCGATAGAACCCGGCCCGCAGATCACGACATCCGCGCCAAGACCCTGAAACAGCCCGGCCTCGGTGCCATAGGCCACGAGGTCGGCCCCGTTCGCACCCGTGATCCCCGCCACCAGATCGCGCGCGGCATTTTCCCGCCTGGGCTCCAACCCAGCCACTTCGCCGACGATCTCCGTCTCGATGGCCGATCCCGCGTGCACTGCGCGCATCGCGGGCAGCAGATCCTCCTCGCAAAGCCGCGTAAGCTCCGCCTTCACGAATTCCACATCGCCCGGCTGTACCGGCCGCATCTCCCAATCGCACCGCGCGCGCGGTGCGATGACGTTGTGCACGCTGCCGCCCTGCAGCGCCCCGATGTTCAGCGTCGTCCAGGGCGGGTCGAACGGGCAGCCCTCCGGCGCCCGCGCCTTCAAGTCTGCCCGCAACTCGATCAGCCGCGCGGCGTAGCGCACCGCATACTCCACCGCATTCACACCCAGATCGGGGGCGGAGCCATGTCCCTCCAGCCCATCGAAGCGCACCGTGTACTCGTTGCAACCCTTGTGCCCATCGACGACACGCATCTCCGTCGGCTCGCCCACCAGCACCATCGCGGGCCGGATGCCCCGCGCGCTCAACGCCTCGACGAGATGTCCCGCGCCGATGCAGCCGACCTCCTCGTCATGGGTCACGGCGACATGGATCGGCCGATGCCGCGCCGCCTGCGCCAGCCGCGGCAGCATGGCCAGAACCGCCGCCAGAAAGCCTTTCATGTCGCAGGTGCCGCGCCCGTAGAGCCGCCCGTCCCGTTCCACCACCCGGAACGGATCGCTCGACCACGGCTGATCGGCCACCGGCACCACATCCGAATGACCCGACAGCACCAGCCCCCCATTCCCCTCCGGCCCCAGCGTGGCGAAGAGGTTGGCCTTCGCTCCGCACGCGCTCGGCAAAACCTCGACCCGCGCCCCAACCGCCTCCAGCCGCGCCGCGACATAAGCGATCATGTCGAGATTGCCGTCCGCCGACACCGTCGGGAACGCCACCAGATCGGCCAGGATCGCCTTCGCCTCCGCCAGCATCACTCAGCCCTTGGCGAAGAGCTTGCGCGCGACCGTGCCGAAGGGCACCGCCGGGCCGTCCTCGCCGATCAGGATCGTCTCGGTCGTCTCCAACCCCCAATCCTCCATCCAAAGCGCGGGCATGAAGTGGAACACCATCCCCGGCTGCAGCACCGTGGTGTCCTCCACCCGGATCGAGGCCGTCCGCTCACCCCAGTCGGGCGGGTAGCTCAACCCCACCGGATAGCCCATCCGCCCCTCCCGCGTCAGCCCGTGCCGGTGCAGCACGGCCATGAACGCACTGGCGATATCGCCCGTCGTGCTGCCCGCCCGCGCGGCATCGAGTGCGGCGTCGATCCCCTCGACCTGCGCCGCCTCCGCCCGCCGCATCGCGTCCGGCGGCGTGCCGAGGAACACCGTCCGGCAGAGCGGCGCATGATACCGCCGGTAACAGCCTGACAACTCGAAGAAGGTCGCCTCCCCGACCTTCATGGGTGCGTCGTTCCAGGTCAGATGCGCCGCCGACGCATCCGCGCCCGACGGCGTCAGCGGCAGGATCGCGGGGTAATCCCCCCAATCCTCTCCCTCGCCCGTAATGCCCGCGTGCAGGATGTCGGCCACCAGATCGTTCTTGCGCAGTCCCGGCTCCGCCCGCTCCAGCGCCACGCCCACCACCTTGTCCGAGATGCGCGCCGCGCGGCGGATGAAGCCGATCTCCTCCTCCGACTTTACCAGCCGCTGCCAGTTGACGAGCGCCGTCGCATCCTGCCAGTCCACCTCCGGCAACTCGGCGGTCAGGACGGCATGCGCCTTGGCGGAGTAGTAGTAGTTCTCCATCTCCACGCCGATCCTTGCCCGGCCCAGCCCCCGTTCGCGCAGATGTGCGGCGAGGTTCTGCATCGGGTGGATCTCGGTCGACTGCACGTAGCGGTCGGGATAGCCGAGGATGTTCTCCCACCCCATCCAGCAGGTGCGCCGCCCGCCCATCATGTCCATGTGGCGACCCCACCACACGGGGTCGCCCTCCATCGTCAGCAGGACGCCTTGATGCACGTAGAAGGACCACCCGTCATAGCCGGTCAGCCAGGACTGGTTCGACGGGTCGGTGACGAAGATCGCGTCGAGCTCCGCGCGCGCCATCGCCGCACGGGTCAGCCGCAGCCGCCGCTGGTATTCCTCGGGGGTGAAGGGCGCGCGAAACCCGCTCATCGCCCCTACCCCAGCACGCTTTTCACGGCGCGGGCCGTGGCATCCGCGACCCGGTCCGCCTCTTCCCGCGTCAGGCAGAAGGGCGGCGCGAAGCCGAGGATATCGCCCTGCGGCATGGCGCGTGCAATCACCTTGTCCTGCTCCAGCAAGGCGGCGGCGATGCGCGCACCGACCTTCTCGCCCGCGTCGAAGAACCGGCGCGTCTCGCGATCCGCGACGAACTCGACCGCCGCCAGCATCCCCTCGCCGCGCACCTCGCCGACATGGGCGTGACCGCCAACCGCATCGGTGAGTGCCGCGTTGAGATAGGCCCCGACCTCGCCAGCAGTGGTCACGAGGTCCAGATCGTCCAGCAGCTTCAGGTTCGCGACCCCCGCCGCCGCCCCTATGGGGTGCGCCGAATAGGTCCAGCCATGCCCGATCGGCCCGTTTTCGTCCGTGCCCTGCTCCAGAACCGCCCACATCTTCTGCGACACGATGCTGCCCGACAGCGGCGCATAGGCCGAGGTCAGACCCTTCGCAATGGTCATCAGGTCGGGTTTCATCCCGTAATGCTCCGACCCGAACATGGTGCCAAGCCGCCCGAACCCCGTGACCACCTCGTCGGCGACCAGCAGGATGTCGTGGCGCGCCAGCACTTCCTGGATCGCGGCCCAATATCCTTCCGGCGGCGGCACGATCCCGCCCGTGCCCAGCACCGGCTCGCCGATGAAGGCCGCGATGGTGTCCGCGCCCTCGCGCGCGATCAGGGCCTCCAGCTCCGCCACGCAATGCGCGACGAACCCGGCCTCGTCCTGCGCGGGATCGGGACGGCGATAGAAATAGGGTGCCTCGGTATGGATCACCTGCGCCAGCGGCAGGTCGAACTTGCGGTGGAACAGCTCCAGCCCGGTCAGTGAGCCGGTCATCAGCCCCGATCCGTGATAGCCCCGCCAGCGAGAGATGATCTTCTTCTTCTCGGGCCGCCCCAGGATGTTGTTGTAATACCAGATCAGCTTGACGTTGGTCTCGTTCGCATCCGATCCCGACAGCCCGAAATAGACCTTGGACATGTGCGACGGCGCGCGGTCCAGGATCATCTTGGCCAGCGTGATCGATGCCTCGGTCCCGTGGCCGACATAGGCGTGATAATAGGCCAGCTCGCGCGCCTGCTCGGCGATGGCGTCCGCGATCTCAGACCGGCCATAGCCCACGTTCACGCAATAGAGCCCGGCGAAGGCGTCGAGCATCCGGTTCCCGTCCCGGTCCTCGATATGGCAGCCTTCGCCGCCCGTGATGATGCGTTGCGGCGCGTCGCCCCGCGCGAACTCGGCCAGATGGGTCGAGGGGTGGAAGAAGCTGTCGCGATCCCAGCGTTCCAGGTGGTCGTTGTGAAGCATCCGAAGGCTCCCGGCATTTTCCGGCGGCGCGCCGCCATGTGACAAGACAGGAGCCGGCGCTGCCAGGCGAACCGACGGGTCTCGACAGGGAAACCGGCTCCGCTCCCCCCGACAGCAGCGCGCGATGCCTTTATTGTCCGGGTGACGCGAGGGAAGCACGAAGCCGCGGGCGTTTCAACGCGGATTCGCGTGGCGCGGGCACCGTTAATCACCTGTTAACCTTTCCCCGCGGGGAAAGGCCGCGCCGTGGCAAACCCGCCGATGCAGCGCTTGCACGACCACGCCTCGGTTTCCCCGCGGGGAAATGATCAGCACCGCTGACCTATCCCGGATCCGTCACGCGTGATCGAGCGTCAGGGCGATGCGCTCGCCCGCGAAACGCGTCAGCCCATGCTCGACCGGACGGCCCTCGGCATCGACGTTGATCGCCTCGGACAGGATCAAGGGCGCACCGACGCCGAGATGCAGGTGCACCGCCTCCTCTGCCGTGGCGGCCACTGCGATCAGCCGTGTCGAGGCGCGCGTGTAGTCGTCCACCCCGCACATCGCGAGCGCCCGCGTCACCGAGCCCTCGGACGCCAGCGCCTCAGCCAGACCCGGCAGCCGCTCCGCCGGGAAGGTGGAGCGGAACAGCGCCACCGGCTGCCCATCCGCCATCGAGATGCCATCCGCGACATGGACCGGCGCGCCGGGCTGCAGGTCGAGCGCCCGCGCCTCCTCGACGGTGGCGGACCGCGTCTCCTGCGACAGGAACCGCTTGCCCGGCACACGGCCCGCGGCCTGCATCGACTGGCGGAAGCGCACGCGTCGGCCCAGCGGGTACTCGGTCGTCGCGGCTGCCACGAAGGTGCCCGCCCCCCGGCGGGACCGGACGAGACCATCCTCGGCAAGGGCCGCGAGCGCGCGGCGCACCGTATGACGATTGACACCGAAGCGGGCGGCGAGCGCCCCCTCCGTCGGCAGTTTCGACCCCTCGGGACGCGCGCCCTCGGCGATCTCACGCCGCAGGGTATCGGCGATACGCGACCACAGGGTCATGGGCTTCAGTCCTTTCGCGATGGCGGTCGAATCAGTGATCCGCTATGACTTGTCGAGTTAGCTCGTGACGAACGGTTGGCGATTTTCGCGTACGCGCCATTGATCGCGCTGGCCGGACCGTCCACGCAGGATGCAAGAATCTCGCTCGCGATCGAGAGTGAATCGGCGCGGATCCGCCGATATGGCGTCGTACCAGGTTCGTCATTCGACACAGCGGAAAGAATTTTCACGCGCGCTTGCGTGCCGGACATATCGGCGCAAGGGTCGAGGCACACATGAGGGGACGCTTCGTAGCCGTGGTCGGGCCATCCGGTGTCTGGAAGGACAGCCTGATCGCGGGCATGATCGCGCGCGATCCCTCGCTGGCCCGCATGCTTAGGGTCGTAACGCGTCCGCCATCGCCGCCCGCCGCGACGCGGGGGAGTTCGCGCTGCACTGGCGGGCACATGGCCTGGGCTATGCCATTCCCACGACCGTCCTCTATGATCTTCGAGACGGTGCGCAACTGATCGCCAACCTTTCGCGGGGACAGCTGACGGGAGGGCTGCGCTCTTCCCGCAACTGCTCGTCCTGTCGGTGGCCGCCGCACCCGAAACGCTGGCGGGACGTCTCGAGGCGCGAGGGACCGGGGCGGAGGCCGATATAGCCCGGCGGCTGGCGTGCCATGCCCCTTTGCCAGAAGCTCGCGAGGTCGTGCCGATCGACAATGACGGCCCGCTCGATCAGGCGGCTCCGGCAGCGCTCGACGCACTGGATCCGGTGAGGGGGTAGCATTAGAGCAGTCGGAACCCTTCCATCGTTTCCTCGCAGGGGGCGAGCGTATCGAGGACGAAAGGCGTGGGCAGCGCAAAGTGATCGCGCGCGCGGGCCAGCGCCTTTGCGATGTCGCAGACCCTGCTGGTCAGGGGCATGTGAAAATGGAACTCGTCGAGAATGTAGGGATAGCCCCGCGGGTCAGCAGCGCTTCCTGCCGGTCGCTCAAACCGGCGGGACGGTGGCGGGCGAGATCGGCCTGGCTTGCCGGTGCGCGCAGATCGTCGAGCTCGGTCACGCAGGTCGCCGCGACACGGCCAAGGTCGGATCGACCGACCGGGCGGAACGCGACGAAGCGGCCGAGCTGCGTGGTCTCCAGCCCCTTCCGCCTCCGCGGGGGCGGTTCGTGCGACGAGGTCCGCCCGCGCCGCGTGCAGGGCGTCATACCGCTGGCAAAATGGAAGGGCGACTTCAAGGTGGCGTGGAAGCCGCCCTTGCGCGGCGTGGCGATCCAGTCCTCCGACACGGCGGGCGCGGTGCCGTCACCCGAGAGGGTGGCCGGATCGCCGCGATCGAGGAAGGCGACCGCACGGCCGCGGGAGCGACGGATTGCAGCGGCGATCATGTCATGCCCGGCCTCGTGGAGTTGGACACCGACAATCTAGAGCGTCACATCCGGCGTCGACCGACCGCATGACGCCGCCCCGATGGCCCACGACCGGGAACTGGCAGGCTGCGGCATCACCACCGTGATCGACGCCATGCGGCTCGGCTCGACCACTTTGGATGGCGGGGTGAGCCACGCGGAATATGCGCGGGGGCTGACCTCGGAACTGGACGCGCTGCGGTGGGCGGGGGGCTCTCAAGATCGACCACCATCTGCATCTACGGGCCGAGATCCGCTCGCGGACGCTGCTCGAGGAGCTCGCCGCCTTCGGCCCCGATGACGGAGGCAGGCTGTTGAGCCTGATGGATCAGGCCACCGGGTCGGCGTCCGTTGCGCGGCCTGACCAAGCTGCGCGACTAAGGGCGATGCGCGACCGGCAAGGCGATGCGCATGACGCGGGTATCCCGGTGATGATGGGCGCGCCGAACGTGATCCGGGGCGGCAGTCATTCGGGCAATGTCTCCGTGCTCGATCTGGCACGAGCGGACCTGCTCGACATCCTGTCCTCGGACTACGTGCCTGCTGGCCGCGTGGTGATTGAGAGACCTTTGGTCCGACCTGCCGCGGGCCGTGGCGACGGTCAGCCAAGCACTTGCCGCCGCCGTGGGCCTGACCGATCGGGGACGCCCCGAGACCGGCCTGCGCGCCGACCCGCTGCGCATCGGAACGGACGGCACGACCCCGGCGGTGCAACGGATGGTATGCGGTGGCCGCGTGGTGGCGTAGGCATCCTGTCCCGCGCGACGCGCCTTAGCCCAACCGCAGAGGCATGTGGCGGTTCACGTCCTTGTAGAGCAGGTAGCGGAACCGCCCCGGACCGCCCGCATAGCAGGCCTGCGGGCAGAAGGCGCGCAGCCACATGAAGTCGCCGGCCTCCACCTCGACCCAATCGTCGTTCAGGCGGTAGACGGCCTTGCCTTCGAGGACGTAGAGCCCGTGTTCCATCACATGCGTCTCGAGGAAGGGGATCACGCCGCCCGGCTCGAAGGTCACGATGTTCACGTGCATGTCGTGGCGGAGGTCGGTCGGGTCGACGAAGCGGGTCGTGGCCCAGGCGCCGTTCGTGTCGGGCATGGGGATGGGGGCGACGTCGCGCTCGTTGGTGACGAAGGGTTCGGGCCGGTCGATGCCTTCGACGGCCTGATAGGCCTTACGGATCCAGTGGAACCGCAAGGGCTCGTCGCCCGGATTGGTCAGCGACCAGTCGGTTCCCGCGGGGATGTAGGCGTAGCCGCCCTCGCCCATGTCGTGGGCCTCCCCGGCGAGGGTCAGCCGCCCCTGCCCCTCCACGACGAAAATCACGCCCTGCGCCGTCGGATCGGCCTCGGGGCGGTCCGAGCCGCCGCCAGGTGCCACTTCCATGATGTATTGCGAGAAGGTCTCGGCGAAGCCGGTCATGGGGCGCGCGATCACCCAAAGGCGGGTGCCCTCCCAGAACGGCAAGTAGCTCGTCGTTATGTCGCGCATCGTGCCGCGCGGAATGACGGCATAGGCGTCCTTGAACACCGCTCGATCGGTGAGGAGCTGCTGTTGCCCCGGCAGGCCGCCACGGGGCGCGTAGTAGCTGGGCATCATCTGTCCTTTCATCATCCGTCGCGCGCGGCGCGCACCCAGGCGGTGATGGTGCGGCGGGCCTCGTCGGGCATGGCGACTGCGTTGGGCGGCGGCATGGCGTGGGTGACGCCCGCCTGCAGGTAGATCTGGTCGGCATGGCGCGCGACGTCCTGCTCGGTCTCCAGATGCACGGCCTTGGGCGCCCAGTGCATCCCCGGCCAGACCGGTTCGCGCGCATGGCACATCGAGCAGTTGGAGATCACCGCAGAATAGGCCTCATCGAACCCCTCGGCCTCGGCGAAGCGCGTCTCGGTCGGCGTCATCTCCCGTGCCTCGGCATCCTGCCAGGTCTCGCGCGACTGCGCGGTGGAGAGCCACGCGATGATCAGCATCAGGATGACCGTCACGCCCCAGGTCCAGTTCGGCCCCGCACCCGTCCGGTGCATGGTGTTGAAGTAGTGCCGGATCGTCACCCCGGTCAGGAAGATCAGGCTCGCGATGATCCAGGCGTGCTGCGTGGCGAAGGCCAGCGGGTAGTGGTTGGCCAGCATCAGGAACACGACCGGCAGCGTCAGGTAGTTGTTGTGGGTCGAGCGCAGCTTGGCGATCTTGCCGTATTTCGCGTCCGGCGTGCGGCCCGCCTTGAGGTCCGCCACCACTATGCGCTGGTTGGGCATGATCTGGAAGAACACGTTGGCCGTCATGATCGTCGCGGTGAACGCGCCCAGATGCAGCAGCGCCGCCCGCCCGGTGAAGACCTGATGGTAGCCCCAGCTCATCGCGACCAGCAGCGCGAACAGGAGCAGCATCAGCGTGGTCGGGCTTTCCCCCAGCTTGGACTTGCACAGCGCGTCGTAGATCAGCCAGCCGATGGTCAGCGACCCACCCGAGATCAAGATGCCCTGCCACAGCGCGAGATCGGCGCGGGTAGGGTCGAGCAGGAACAGCTCGCCCCCCACCCAGTAGACGATCATCAGCAGCGCCGCGCCCGAAAGCCAGGTCGTGTAGCTCTGCCATTTGTGCCAGGTCAGATGCTCGGGCATCCGGGCGGGAGCGACCATGTACTTGACCGTGTGGTAGAAGCCGCCACCATGCACCTCCCACTCCTCGCCATGCGCACCGTCGGGCAGCGCATCGTTCGGCTTGAGCATCAGGTCGAGCGCGATGAAGTAGAAGCTCGCGCCGATCCAAGCCATCGCGGTGATGACGTGCAGCCAGCGGACGGAGAAGGCGATCCAGTCCCACAGGATGGCGACGTCGAACATCTCAGCTGCCCCGGTATGTGCTCATCCCGAAGGGGGAGAGCAGGAGCGGCACGTGGTAATGCGCGTCCGGGTCGGCCATGCCGAAGCGGATCGGAACCTCGTCGAGGAACAGGATGTCACCCGCGACCTGCCCCGTCGCGCGCAGGTAGTCGCCGGCCGCGAAGGTCAGCTCGTAGGTGCCGGGGGCGAAGGCGTCCTGCGGCAGGATCGGCGCATCGGTCCGCCCATCGGCATTGGTCACGGCTTGGGCGACTTGCGTGCGGCTGTCGCCCTCGATCCGGTGCAGCGTGATGGCGATGCCCTGCGCAGGGCAGCCGCGCGCGGTGTCCAGAACATGGGTGGTCAGATAGCCGCTCATGGCAGGGTTCCCTTCGTGCATTGCCTTGTCCCTCGCCCCATGAACATGATCCGGGTGGTGTTCCACAAGACCCCGAAAGGCCAAAGACCGTGAATCGCTATCCCCGAGACCTCGCCGGTTACGGCGCCAACCCGCCCGATCCGCAATGGCCCGGTGGGGCGAAGATCGCCGTGCAGATCGTCCTGAACTACGAGGAAGGGGGCGAGAACAACATCCTGCATGGCGACCCGGCCTCGGAGGCGTTCCTGAGCGAGATCACCGGCGCGCAGCCCTGGCCGGGGCAGCGGCACTGGAACATGGAGTCGCTCTACGAATATGGCAGCCGCGCCGGGTTCTGGCGGCTGCACCGGATGATGTCGGACCTGCCGGTGACGGTCTACGGCGTGGCCACCGCGCTCGCCCGATCGCCCGACCAAGTGGCGGCGATGAAGGCGGCGGATTGGGAGATCGCGTCGCACGGGCTGAAGTGGATCGAGCACAAGGACATGTCCGAGGCGGAGGAGCGCGACCAGATCCGCGAGGCAATCCGCCTGCATGCCGAAGTCACCGGCAGCGCGCCTCGTGGTTGGTACACGGGCCGCTGCTCGATGAACACGGTGCGGCTGGCGGCGGAGGAAGGCGGGTTCGCCTATATCGCCGACAGCTATGCCGACGAGCTGCCCTATTGGGTGGAGGTCGGGAAGCGCGACCAACTGATCGTGCCGTACACGATGGATTGCAACGACATGCGCTTCGCCATCCAGGCGGGCTTCACCGACGGGGCGCAGTTCGAGGGCTATCTGAAGGACAGTTTCGACCAGCTCTACGAAGAAGGTGTGGCGGGCCGTCCGGCCATGCTGTCGATCGGGCTGCATTGCCGCATCGCAGGCCGACCGGGGCGCGCTCGGGCGCTGGCGCGGGCGCTCGATCACATGCGCGGGCACGAGGACGTCTGGTTCGCCACGCGCGAGCAGATCGCCGATCACTGGGCGGGCACCCACCCGCCCGCGCGCCGCGAGCGGCCCTCGCGGATGGATCGCGACGGGTTCGTCGCGGCCTTCGGCGGCATCTTCGAGCATTCCCCCTGGATCGCCGAGCGCGCGTGGGACATGGAGCTAGGCCCTGCCCATGATGGCGCTGCGGGCGTCCATTCCGCGCTGGCCCGAATCTTCCGCACGGCGTCGGAGGAGGAGCGGCTGGGCGTGCTGACCGCTCACCCCGATCTGGCCGGAAAGCTTGCGGCTGCGGGGCGGCTCACGGCGGAGAGCACGGCGGAGCAGGCCGGCGCGGGGCTGGACCTGTTGACCGATGCGGAGCGGGCGGAGTTCACCGACCTCAACACCCGCTATACGGAGCGGTTCGGCTTTCCGTTCATCATCGCGGTCAAGGACAACGACAAGGCGTCGATCCTCGCCGCCTTCCACCGCCGGATCGACCACGACCGTGACACCGAGTTCGCCGAGGCCTGCCGTCAGGTCGAACGCATCGCCGAGCTGCGGCTGATCGAGAAGCTGGGCGCATGAGCCGGGAGATCACGCTCCAGCCGATAACGGCGGATGCCTTCGCCCCCTATGGCGACCTGATCGACTGCGCGGGCGATCCCGACCGGATCATCAACCAGGGCCTGTGCGGGCGCTACCACGACCGCGCCCGGCTCGACTTCGCCGACGGGCGCGCGGGCATCAGCCTGTTCCGGGCCGAGCCGCGCATCCTGCCGATGCGGCTGGAGATGGTGGAGCGGCACCCCGACGGCAGCCAGTGCTTCGTCCCGATGAGCCTCGACCCCTTCGCGGTGATCGTGGCACCGGACGAGGGCGGCTCGCCGGGCACACCGCTGGCCTTCCGCACCGCGGCGGGCCAGTCGATCAACTTCCACCGTGGCACCTGGCACGGGGTACTGACGCCGCTCAGCGCGCCCGGCCTCTTCGCGGTCATCGACCGGATCGGCGACGGCGCGAATTTACAAGAGCATTGGTTCGAGAATCCCTTTAGCGTGGTGGAATGAAACCGATGCCGCGACGAAAGCGGCACGACACCGACAGGAGACCCGACCGATGACCGACACCTCCCTCGGCACGCCCGAGCAGCTGCGCGATCCCGACTACACCCCCGCGCTTTACAAGGCGGTGCCGCTCGGCATCCAGCATGTCCTCGCGATGTTCGTCTCCAACGTGACGCCCGCGATCATCGTGGCGGGGGCCGCCGGGTTCGGCTTCGGCTCCAACAGCCCCGATTTCCCAGAGCTCCTCTACCTCATTCAGATGTCCATGCTGTTCGCAGGCATCGCCACGCTGATCCAGACCGTTGGCGCGGGCCCTGTCGGGGCGAAGCTGCCGATCGTGCAGGGCACCTCATTCGCGTTCATACCGATCATGATCCCGCTGGTGGCGGGACGCGGCGTGGACGGGTTGGCCGCGCTGTTCGGTGGGGTCATCGTCGGCGGTCTGTTTCACATGGTGTTGGGCCTCTTCATCGGACGCATCCGCTTCGCGCTGCCGCCGCTGGTCACGGGCCTCGTCGTCACTTTGATCGGGCTGGCGTTGGTGCGGGTCGGCATCCAGTACGCGGCAGGCGGCGTTCCGGCCATCGGGACCGAGGAATACGGCTCGCTGCTGAACTGGTCGGCCGCACTGGTGGTCATCGTCGTCACGCTGGGGCTGAAGTTCTTCACCCGCGGGATGCTCAGCGTTTCGGCCGTGCTGATCGGACTGGTCGTGGGCTATTTCTATGCGATCGGCGTGGGCATCCTGAGCCTCGAGGCCATCGGTCAGTCGTGGGAGCGGGCGGCCACCTTCGCCCTGCCCGACCCGTTCCGCTACGGGTTCGAGTTCTCGATCGCCGCGATCCTCGGTTTCTGCCTGATGGCCTTCGTCTCGGCTGTCGAGACGGTCGGTGACGTCTCGGGCATCACCAAGGGCGGCGCGGGGCGCGAGGCAACGGATGCTGAGATCACAGGCGCGACCTATGCGGACGGTCTGGGCACCGCCATCGCAGGCGTGTTCGGCGGCTTCCCCAACACCTCGTTCAGCCAGAATGTCGGCCTGATCGCCATGACCGGCGTGATGAGCCGCCATGTCGTCACCATAGGCGCGCTGTTTCTCATCCTTTGCGGGCTGGTGCCCAAGGTCGGCGGCATCATCCGCACGGTGCCCATCGAGGTTCTGGGCGGCGGCGTGATCGTCATGTTCGGCATGGTCGTCGCGGCGGGCGTCTCGATGCTGTCCGACGTGATCTGGAACCGGCGCAACATGGTGATCTTCGCGATCTCGCTCAGCATCGGCCTCGGCCTGCAGCTGGAGCCGGGGGCGGTTCAGTACCTGCCCGACACGGCGCGCATGCTGATGACCAGCGGCCTGCTACCCGCGGCCTTCCTCGCCATCGTGCTGAACCTCCTGCTGTCGGAGGAACTTGCCGCCGAGGAGGTCTCCGGCGGTCTGGCCGGGCATGGTGACGGGCTGAAGGGGAAGGGCGAGACCAACGCCGCCAATATCTGATCGCGACGGGCGGGGTGCAGTGGGGGCCCCTGCCCCACGCTCAGGTGAAACAACGCGCGGCGGCCAGATGGTCGCCGCGCGTTTCCGTTCAAAGGTGCGGGAAGATCCGGTCCAGCGTCGCGGGGTAGTCGCGCACCCGCACGCCGGTTGCGTTGAAGATCGCGTTGGTGATCGACGCCGCCGCCCCGCAGATGCCGAGTTCCCCAATCCCCTTGACCTGCATGGGGCTGGCCCACGGGTCGCGCTCCTCCAGCAGGTGCACGTCGATCTGCGGGACGTCGAGATGCACCGGCAGGTGGTACTCGGCCAAGTTGCCGTTGACGATCGCGCCGGTGCGCGGGTCGTGCATCAGCTCCTCGGTCAAGGCCATGCCGATGCCCCAGGTCATGCCACCGAGGCATTGCGAGCGCGCGGTCTTCGGGTTGAGGATGCGGCCCGCGGCGAAGGTGCCCTGCATCCGGCGGACCCGCGGCTCCCCGGTCACGGCATTGACCGCGACTTCGGCGAAATAGGCACCGAAGGTGGCCTGGCGCGCCTTTTCCGATGTGGCGGAGCCTTCGCAGTGCCCACGCTCCTCCAGCGTGTCACCGCCCAGCAGGTCGGCGAGGGAGACCTTGCGGTTCGCCGCGATCGCGTCGCCGTCCTTCAGCGTCAACTCCCCCTCATCGCAGCCCATGCGGCGCGCCAGCTCGCGCCGCAGCGCCATGCAGGCGAGGTAGACGGACGTGCCGGAGGACGCGGCGCCGAACGACCCGCCCGAACCGGACGAGGGCGGCAGGTCGGTATCGCCGAGGATGGTGGTGACGGCGGCGGCGGGTCGGCCCAGCATCTCGGCCGCGATCTGGGTCAGGATGGCGTAGGTGCCGGTGCCGATATCGGTCATGTCGGTCTCGACCGTCACGGCGCCATCGGGGGCGAGGCGCACCCGCGCCTCCGATTCCAGCAGCATGTGGACGCGCACCGCGGTCGCCATCCCCATGCCGATCAGCCACTCCCCCTCACGCCGCGCGCCCGGTTCCGCCTTGCGGTCGGACCAGCCGAAGGCTTCGGCCCCGTGGTCCAGCGCCTCGCGCAGCTTGTGGGACGAGAACGGGATGTCCTGCATCGGATCACGCTCCGGGATGTTGCGGCGACGCAGCTCGACCGGGTCCATGCCGATCTCGTGCGCCAGCTCGTCCATCGCGTTTTCCAGCACGGTGTGGCCGACGGACTCGCCCGGTGCGCGCACCGATCCAGCGGGCGGCAGGTTTACGAAGGCCTTGGTCATCGCGGTCAGCCGGTGATCGCCGCGATAGATGAAGGGCGTGGCCTGCGTGACCGGCTCCGAAAAGCCGCCGTCGCGCGTGTTGGAGATCCACGCTTCGTGCCCGATCCCGTCGAGCCGCCCATCCGCATCGGCGGCAAGCCGGATCCGCTGCCGCGTCTCCGTCCGGCGTAGCGCGAGGTCGAAGACCTGCGGCCGGGTCATCGCCACGGCGACCGGACGGCCCAGTTCCTGCGCCGCGATGGCCGCCGCGATGGCTTCGGTCGCGATGCCGAGCTTGGAGCCGAACCCGCCCCCGACATAGGGCGACAGGACGCGCACGTTTTCCGCGTCGATGCCCAGCGCATCGGCCAGCTCCGCCTTGTTGAACTTCAGCATCTGGTAGCTGCCGCGCAGGGTCAGCGCGTCACCGTCCCAGGATGCGATGGAGGCATGGGGCTCCATCGCCGCGCTGTTGTGGCCGGGGGTGGTGTAGGTCACGTCGACACTGTGGGCGGCGGCTGTCATCGCCCCGTCCAGATCGCCTTGAGCATCCCGCTCCTCCTCCTCGGACGGAGCGGTCTCGGGGTCGAGATCGGCGGACGCCTCCTCGATCTTCAGATCGAGCTGGATCGCCGCATCGCGCGCGGCCTCGAAGGTCTCGGCCACGATCAGCGCGAGCGGTTGGCCGGTATGGCCGATCTCATCAATGCCCTGCGGCGGGGCCTCGCCCTCCATCCCCTGCGCGGTGCGCTTGAGGAACCGGTCGTCGGTCAGCACGCGCAAGACGCCGGGCAGCGCCTCGACGCTCGCGCGGTCGATGGACGTGACCCGGCCCGCGGGGCGGGACGACAGGACCAGCACGCCGTGCGCCATGCCGTCGAGCTTCCACTCATGGGCGTAGGTCGCGGTGCCCGAGACCTTCAGGGGCCCTTCGGGTCGATCGAGCGCGGTGCCGAGCACGCCCTGCACCATGTCGTCGAGACGGTTGTCCTCATGAGGTGTGGTCATTTCGAGAGAATTGCTCATGCCGAAGCCTCCGCACAGGCCTGTCCGAGCGCCGCGATCAGCGTGCGGCGGGTCAGGTCGATCTTGAAGTCGTTGTCGCCGTGGCCCGTCGCGTCGGCGAGCAGGATGTCGGCGGCCTTGGCGAAGCTGTCATCCGTCGGCTCCGCTCCCGCCAGCGCGGCGTCGACCTCGGCCATCCGCCACGGTTTCGGCGCGATGCCGCCGCAGGCGATGGCGGCATTGGCGATCCGGCCCGCATCCATCGTGACGACCGCCGCGACCGAGACGAGCGCGAAGGCATAGGACGACCGATCCCGCACCTTGCGGTAGACCTGCCCGCCGCCGACGGGCGCAGGCAGGCGCACGGCGACGATCAGTTCGCCCGGTTGCAGCACCGTCTCCACATGAGGCGTATCGCCCGGCAGACAGTGCAGATCCTCCAGCGGAATGTCGCGGGTGCCGTCCGGCCCCTCGACCTCCACCACCGCGTCAAGCGCGCGCATCGCGACCGCCATGTCCGATGGGTGCGTGGCGATGCAATGCTCGCTGGCCCCGAGAATGGCGTGCAGCCGCGTCGCCCCACCTATGGCCGCGCACCCGGTGCCGGGGGTGCGTTTGTTGCAGAGCGCGTCCGTGTCGTAGAAATAATAGCAGCGCGTGCGTTGCAGCAGGTTGCCGCCCGTCGTCGCCTTGTTGCGCAGTTGCCCCGAAGCCCCGGCGAGGAGCGCCTTCGACAGCACCGGCCAGCCGCGACGAACCCGCATGTCGGCGGCGAGGTCGGAATTGGTGACGAGCGCGCCGATGCGCAGGCCGCCCTCCTCCGTCTCCTCGATCTGACCGAGGTCGAGACGGGTGATGTCCACCACGCTCTCGGGCGTCATCACCTGCAGCTTCATCAGGTCTAGCAAGTTGGTCCCGCCCGCGATGAAGGTCGCGCTATCCGGCGCGCCGGCCGCCACGGCACCTGCGGTACTGTCCGCGCGGCTATAGTCGAACGCCCTCATGCCTTGGCCTCCGCCACTTCCATGATCGCGTCGCGGATATTGGGATAGGCGGCGCAACGGCACAGATTGCCGCTCATCCGTTCGGCCACCTCCTCCAGCGTCACGTCGGGCGACGCGGTCACGTCGTCAGTCACGTTGGACGGCCAGCCCATGCGGAACTCCTCCAGCATAGCGGTGGCCGAGCAGATCTGCCCCGGCGTGCAATAGCCGCACTGGTAGCCGTCATGCGCGACGAAGGCGGCCTGCAGCGCCGACAGGTCCGGCGCGGTGCCGATGCCTTCGATCGTCGTGATCTCGTCCCCGTCATGCATGCAGGCCAATGTCAGACACGAGTTGATGCGACGGCCATTGACCAGCACCGTGCAAGCACCGCATTGGCCGTGATCGCAGCCCTTCTTCGTTCCCGTCAGGTCGAAATGCATCCGCAATGCGTCGAGCAACGAGGTCCGGACATCGGCGTCCAACGTCCGGTCCTCCCCGTTGACGTTCAGATTGGTCTTCATCGAAAATCTCCGTCGGCTGTCCAATGCATGACATATGGACCGGCATGGCGCGCTGTCCCGCGCGTCGTCGGGTCGCGGCTTCCGGCACCGAGCGGAGGAGTTGTTCCCGCGGCAGTTGCCTTGGCCGCCATGTCCCACCCGCACCGCGGTCGTCGCGATGCCGATCGCGCCCTACCGAGCCGTTGCGTGACCGGGATGATCAATCCGCGTTCGACCCCTAGTCAGGTTCAGTATCGGGATCATCGGGGGGCTGTCCGTATCGAAGATGTCTTCCAAGATATCCGGATTCTCGCCCTTGCCGTCGAGCCAACGGTCGATCTCGAGGAGGATCGGACGATATTTTCCGACTTTCTTCTCGAACCTCGCGTGACTGCGAGGACGCTCGAAATCCGCCAGCGTCTCATGGATGGCCTCGCGGAAGCGATCGGCGATCAGATCCTCGCCGATCACGAGTGCGTAGCGCTTCCGTTCGCGGTGGCGAAGGAGGCCTGTCATGAGGAAGGGGGCACAATTGAACTTCATATAGGGACCCCCGAGTTGCTTCGAAAATTCGTCGAGGATCACTTCCGCCTTATGCGCGACGGAACGGCTTTCGAGCAGTTCCGGTGCGCTCTCGGACCTAGACAGAAGAAAGGATGCGCAAGCGGTCTCGTGGCGCCAACGCCAATCGGCAACATCTTCACCGAGAGGATGGTCGAAGAGGCGTCGTTCCTGCTCCTCGGTCCGAACGGTCCGTCCGAGGCCATAATAGAGAAGGACCTGACTCATCGCATGTCGTAGGCATGTCGCGATCCTTCGTCCTTCGACGATGTCGAGCAGGGTGTCGACGACATCTTCGTCACAGCGCCGGTACTGCCAGGTGAGCACCTTCAACGCGTCGTTGGTGCCCGGCGCGCCTTCGAGACGCCGAGCGGATTCCTCGGCAGCGCGTCGGTTGACGCGGTCGAGCCGTTCGATCTCGTCGGCATCCACATCGGCGAGAACGTCGCAATCACTCGAAACCGCTTGCGGCCGTGGGGGCGCGCACTCATTCTGTTGCCCAGCAAATCCCAGTCTGAAGATTCCGGGCGCTCGACGAGCTTCAGAGCTTCCGAAATCCCACCGTCCCGATCCTCTCCGAACCCCGCTTCTGTTCCGCATTCGAGGACGAGGCGGTTGGGCGCCCCCGGCGGAGGGTTGCGCAGCCCGGCGATCATATCGTCCCAATCGTCATCGAGGATCTCGGCATCATCCCAATCGAGACGGAATTCCTGGCTTAGATCGGCCGCGAGCATGAGGATCTTCGCGCCACCTGGGCCGGACTCTACTCGACCCAGATATCGGGCGGCGTTTCCTTGGCGACCTTGCGGTCAAAGTCGATTGCGATCCGCCGCGGCTTTCGCTCGTGACCTGAGCCCCGCATCTTCCTCCAGTTTGAGGTAGAGTCCGCTCCAACGAGGAGACGGACAATGAAGCGATCAAGGGTCACGGAAGAGCAGATCATCGCGATGCTGAAGGAGCAGGAGGCCGGGATGCCCACGGCTGATTTCTGCCGGAAGCATGGGGTGAGTTCTGCGACGTTCTACAAATACAAGGCGAAGTATGGCGGGCTCGAGGTGTCGGATGCGCGACGGCTGAGAGCGCTCGAAGCCGAGAACGGCAAGCTGAAGAAGCTGCTGGCCGAGGCGATGCTCGACAACGCGATCCTGAAGGATGTCGCGGCAAAAAAATGGTAGCGCCCGGTGTCAGGCGGGAAGCGGTGGCCCACGTCGTTGCGACACACGGGGTGAGCCAGCGCCGGGCGTGCCAAGTCTTGGCGGTGGATCGGTCGAGCGTGCGCTATCGCAGCGTGCGTCCGGACGACGCCGAAGCGCGGGCGGCGATGAAGGCTGTTGCGACCGAGCGACGCCGCTTCGGCTACAGGCGCATCCACGTCATGCTCGAACGACAGGGCATCGTCCCTCTCGGGACACCGCTGCGCGATGCCCTGTCGGGCAGTGGATGAACCTCAAGAAGCTCAGGCGCCTCTACCGCGAGGAGAAGCTCCAGGTGCGCCGCAGGGGCGGCCGGAAGCGCGCCCTCGGCACGCGTCGGCCGATGCTGCTGCCGGATGCGCCGAACATCCGCTGGAGCCTCGACTTCGTCAGCGACGCGCTGACGGACGGGCGACGGTTCCGGGTGCTGGCGGTCGTCGATGACTACAGCCGCGAGTGTTTGGCGCTGGTGGCGGACACGTCACTGTCGGGGCATCGCGTCGTTCGTGAACTCGACGCCGTGATCGCCCTGCGAGGCAGTCCTGCCATGGTGGTCAGCGACAATGGCACGGAGCTGACCTCGATGGCGATCCTGTCCTGGTGCCAGCGCACCGGTGTTGAGTGGCACTACATCGCGTCCCGCTGCCCGGCAGCGGTTTGCTTGCAAACCGCGAAAGGGGGCAAGCCGATGCAAAACGGCTTCGTCGAGAGTTTCAACGGGCGCTTCCGGGACGAGCTGTTGAACGAGACGCTGTTCTCGACCATCGGCGAGGCCCGGCCGCAGATCCACGCCTGGCAGGACGACTACAACCACCATCGCCCGCACTCCGGTCTCGGGAACATGACCCCAGCCTAGTTCATCGCAATGAAGGGGCTGGAAATGCGCGCCGCGTAGCCCCAGAAATCAACCCGCGGATTCTCCGAATGGCCGGAGGAGAGTCGGGGCTCAGGTCAGCGCGTCTATGCTCTGCGCGACGATATCACCGGCTTCGGCGTCGCGGTGTTCGAGACGCCCGGACTGCGCGCCTATGCGGTCAAGGAGATCATCCCCACACTCGTCCTGCCTCTGCTGTTCCTCCTGCCGATCCTGGGGGTATCCGCCTGGCTGCTGTCGAGCCGCGCGGTCATTCCGATCCGGAGTTTCGCGGCTGAGATCGCGCAGCGTAACGGTCGGAACCTGGCCCCGATCAATGCGAACGACACACCCGCCGAACTCGCGCCCGTCCCGGACGAGGTCGAACGGCTACTCGCCCGTGTGCGCGCGGCACTGGAGGCGGAGCGCAACTTCAGCTCCGATTGCGCGCATGAGCTGCGAACCCCCGTGGCGGGCGCGCTGGCTCAGGTCCAGTCGGCACAGGAAAGCATAAGCGACGACGAGGCCCGCGCCGCCCTGTCCCATGTGGAGACGTCCATACGGCGACTGTCGCGCCTCTCGGAAGCCCTGTTGCAGCACTCACGCCTCGAAACCGGCTTCGCCCGGTCCGATACGGCCGTCGACGTCTTGCAGATCCTGGATCTCGTGCTGGAAGAGCCTTTCTTCCTTTCGGACGAGAACGATCGCTTCGACATCGACTATCCGGAGACCCTGCGCCTGATGGCGAAGATCGATGCGGATGCCTGCGCTATCGCGATCCGCAATCTGCTCGTGAACGCCCTGCGCTATAGTCCGTCGGGGACGCTTATCCGCATCCTGATACGCGGCGCATCGCTCTCGGTCGCGAATGACAGCCCCCGCCTGCCCGACAGGCTGCTCGACCGGCTGGGCGAGCGGTTCGCCCGCGGAGCACCCGACAAGGAAGGCACCGGCCTAGGGCTCGCCATCACGCAGACGATCATCGAGGAAGCAGGCGGCAGCCTCGAGTTGCACTCCCCCGCGCCGGGACGGCCCGACGGCTTCGTCGCGACCCTGACCTTCCCTGAGGAATCGCAATGACCGATGCCGTGATCGCCGAGCGCCGCCTGAAGCTGTTTTCCGTTCTCTGCGTGCTGATCGTGCTGTCGCCGATTCCCCTGATCCTGCCGCATTTCCAGCCGGGCTGGACCGAGCAGCTGATTAGCCAGTCACTCGGCACTGTCTCTCTGATGTGCATGTCGCTGTCCATGCTGCTGTCGAGCCGCGCGCGCCCGCTGGAATGGCTGAGCGGAGGTCTCGACAAGGCCTATGTGCTGCACAAGTGGCTCGGCCTGACTGCATTGGCGACCGTCTATCTGCACGATAGCTTCGAGGCCGAGATCAAGAGGATTCCTGATCAGTTCGGCCGGACCGATCTCGCCTCCGATATCGGCGGGCTCGCGCTCGACGGCCTGACGGTCCTGATTATCGCCACGCTCGTGATGTTGATACCGTACCGCATCTGGTTCTGGACCCATCGCCTGATGACGGCGGTGTTCATCCTGTCGGCGGTGCATTTCATCGGCATCGCGAAGCCGTTTGCGTTGCAAAGCTTTGCTGGCCTTTACATCATGGCCTGGACGGTCGCCGGGACGCTTGCAGGAACCTATGCGTTGCGACCCTCCTCCTGGCGCCGCTCGAGGCATTACAGTGTCGAGGAGGTCAGCCGGACAGGGCGCTACGCCCGGATCACGCTCGTGCCCGAGGGCAGGCGCATCGGCAAGCCGCGACCCGGACAGTTCGCCTTCCTGCGCCGGGCCGACGGGTCGGGACGGGGTCATCCCTTCACCATCAGCCACCATGATGCGCAGACGGGACGGCTTGGCTTCGCGATGCGGCAGTCGGGGGAGTGGACGACTTGCCTGATCGCCGAGTTGGAGACAGGCACGAAATTGCACATCGAAGGCCCTTTCGGCAGCTTCCGCCCCGCGCGTGGAGGCCCGCGGCAGATCTGGATCGCGGGCGGGATCGGTGTCACTCCGCTTTTGGCCTGGGCCGCGAGCGGCCGTCCGGTGGACACCCGTGTCGATATCATCGTCGTCGACCGCGCGTCCGACGCCATTCCGTCGCTAGATGGACTTCGCGCCTTCGCGGATCAGGAGCCGAACGTGTCGCTGAAGGTCATCGAGACATCCCGTGTCGCACGTCCCACTGCGCGCGATCTGCTGCGTTTGATGTCGGAGAGGAGCGGCAGGGCCGACATCTACTTCTGCGGTCCGAAGGGCCTGCTGAACTCGGTGAAGGAAGCCATCGCGGATGCGAAGCCCGGTACGTTCCGGCTATTGCGCGAACGTTTCGAGTTCCGGACTGGTCTGCCTCATCCCGCAGACTGGCGCGATAGGCTCGGGCTATCCTCCACCTTGTTCGACAATGCTTATGAGCGTCTGCGGTAATGCGCAGTTGGGTCCCTAAGTGATCTTCAATCGAGGTCCCTGAACCGCCCCGAATCTTCCGGTGATCCTTATCGCGTCCGACCTGGCATTGACTTCCATCCAGCCGCGACCGGAGGCCGGTTCGTCTTCACTCGGATCGGATCAGGTTGAGCAATCGCCCGAAGCGCGGAGCTTTCATCTCGCTCAGCGGGCGGGCGATTACGATGGTCAGAACCAGGGCGTAGTTGGCAGGGGTTCGGCGTTCTAAGGCCGCGTGCGGGCGTCCGGCGTTGTAATCGGCGGCGCACGCGGCGATCGCGAGCCGCGTATGGGCTAGGTTGCGGAAAATGGACTCGCTGAGCAACTTGTCGCGCAGTCGGCTATCGAGGCTCTCCAAGAGGTCGTTCTCCATCGGCTTGCCCCCTTTGGGCGAATTGCAAGCAAACCGCAGCCGAGCAGCAGGACACTACGTAACGCTGTTCGATCTGGCGCTCGAAATACTACCGCAGAATCGCATTCGAACTCAGTTCCATTCAGTTGTCGTTGAAGATCATGCAGCGCTTTCCGAGGCGCTCGACCAAAGTCGTCAGTTTGTGCCCGACACGGCGACCCGGGATCGAGATATCGGGGATTGCAGCCAGGAATTCGCGAGTGAAAAGTCGACCAGCTCGGCCCGCCGGTGAGCACGAGGCCTGTCACGAGCTACACCATCAGCTGGGACGTCAGCCTCGTCCGAAAATTTTGTTCGCTTCACTGTCCGTCTTGAAGTTCGGTCGAACTTTAATCTGCAGTGGAGAAAAAATCCCGTGGCAGATCAGCAGTAACGATACTCGCCACTGTCGAGACTTTTTCTACTGTACGTTGATCTTGAGTTTCAATGGTATCGCCCCTGTGTGGCCAGCTCTTCAGCGACCGAAAGGCAGACACCTGATGTTACTAAATTCAAACGGATTTTGTGAAATATGGCTCCGGCGGTAGGGATCGAACCTACGACCAATTGATTAACAGTCAACTGCTCTACCGCTGAGCTACGCCGGACCAATCCTCTCGGATGAGCGGGGTTTAGCAAAGGCTCAAGATGGCCACAAGACCCATTTTTCAGCCCGTTCCAAGAACTCCGATCACGGCGCGCGGCCGCCGAATTCTACCGTCACGTCGCGGGCGGCTTGCTTTACGTGATCGCACAGTTCCGACATCTTTGCATCGTCGATGCGCCATTCCGGCCCCGATACGGCGAGGGCTGCAATTGGGTTGCCGGCTTCGCAGAAAACCGCAGAGGCCGCGCTGCGCATGCCGTCGGAATGCTCGCCATGATCCGAGGCGAAGCCGTCCGTCCGCGCGCGATCCAGGATCTCGTTGAGATCCTTGCGACAGGTGATCGTCGAGGGAGTCATCGCGACGAGGTCGCCCGAGCCGAGAAGTTGCTGGCGACGGTCCTTCGACATGTGCGACAGCAGCGACTTTCCCGAACCGGAGGCGTGCATCGGCAGCCTGCCCCCGATCTGGGTGAGCGAGCGTGTGGCATGGCGGCTCTCGACCTGATCGAGGCAGACGACCTCGCCATTGCTCTCGACGAAGACGTTGGCCGTCTCGCCCGTCAGTTCCACGAGTTGAGTGAGGAACGGCTTGGCCACGAGCATCAGACTGCGCGTCTTGAGGAAGGCCGCACCGGTTACGAACGCGGCGACCCCGATCTGCCAAGTCCCCGCCGCCACGTCGAACCGCACGAAGCGCTCCGCCTCCATCGTGGTCAGCAGCCGATGCGTGGTCGATGGCGGCAGATCCGCACGATCGGCAGCGTCGGTCAGTGTCAAACCTGCATCGGACTCGGCAATGTGCTGCAACAGCGTCAGCCCGCGCACGACGGCGCGAACCTGGCCGGTGCGTTCGGTCAATTGATTTGTGGATGCGGTTTCGCTCATGTCCTGCAATCTAGGGCGTGCAGACCGCCTTGCGACCAGTCCATCAACCTGCAAGACCTTGGAGTTCAAGATTTTCGCTATGCGAAATGGAGTTCCATGCGACTGCCCCGAACAGATGAACGGCCCAGCAGGCAAGGAGCGGCGCCACCGATCGTCTTCGTCCCGGAACTGGGGATGTCGGCACGCGCGTGGCAGCCGATCTGCGACTCAATGCCGCCGACCGTGAGGCCGGTTTTTCTCGATCTGTCCCCCAGTCCCCGGCCGGAGCCATCGATGCGCGATTTCGTGGCGGCCCTGGCGGACACGTTTGCAATGCGTGGGCTGGAGAATGCGATGACGGTCGGTCTTGGAATCGGTGCGCTGGTCCTGCAGGGGCTCGCGGCCGAAAGACCCGCTACCACCCGTTCGATGGTCCAGATCGGCACCGCTCCGAAACTCGGCGTCGAGGCATCCTGGACCGCAGCCGCCCGCCACTCTTCCGGCATTTCAACGCGCTACCGCGACTGGATCGAGGCATATGCCGACGAACAGGGCGGATCGGGGACGGCAGAACTCGAGAACTGGTTCGCCGCGATCGCGCAGACGGACCTGCGGATGTCGACCGCCGCGTTGCGACTGCCGATGCTGTGCCTCGCCGGGCGCGACGACCGGGTAACGCCTCCCGACCTCGTGCGCGAGATGGCCGACAGCGTTCCGGGGGCGCAATTTGCCATCGTTCCGCGAAGCGGCCACGCAACGCCGCTCGACGCGCCCGCAGAGACGGCACGCCTGATCCGTGATTTCATAGACGCGACCGGGCACGACCTCGGCGATCATGGGGATCCGACATGAGCTTCACTCCTTTCGACAGCCCGATGCACCGAGGATTGCTCTCGGATGACGAACTGGTGCCGCTGTTCTCGGACACCGCCCAATTGCGCGCGATGTTGCTGTTCGAAGGTGCACTGGCCGAGGCGCAGGGCGAACTCGGGATCATCCCGCTCGACAGCGCCTTTTTCATCGCACGCGCGGCTCGGGAAGTTCAGCTCGATCCTGCTGCCTTGTCCGCAGGGACGGCCGCGGCGGGCGTTCAGGGGCCTTCTTTCGTCGCGGAGTTCCGGCGCCTGATGGGCGCACCCGAGCATGCGCGCTGGATCCATCACGGGGCCAGTTCGCAAGACCTCGTGGACAGCGGGCTTGCGATCCGCCTGAACCGGGCGGTCGATATCCTCGCAACTCGGACAGAGGAACTCGCTGTACGGCTTGCACGGATGGCGGCGGATCACGCCGATCTGCCGATGGCCGCGCGCACGCGACACCAGATCGCCACGCCGACCACGTTCGGCGCAAGAGTGGCCACGTGGCATGATCCCCTGCCCCGGCATGCGGCCCGGCTTCGCGCCGCGCGGGCGTCGGTCGCGCTACTGTCGCTTTCGGGCGCGGGCGGCACCGGAGCGGCGTTCGGACCGCAGGTCGACAGGCTGCAGGACATGGTCGCCGACAAGCTGGGGCTGGCGCATCCACCTCATTCCCGCAACGCGGTGCGCGACGGGATGGGCGAGCTTGCGGCCGCACTCGCTCTCCTCGGCGGCTCGCTGGGGAAGATGGCGCAGGATGTGCTCTTGATGGTTCAGATGAGCCCACCGGAACTAAGGCTGACAGCGGCGGGCGGCTCCTCCACCATGCCCAACAAGGCCAATCCCGTGGCGGCGGAAACCCTGCTCGGGCTGGCCCGGCACGGCGCGACGATGGCCTCCGCACTGTTCCACGCGCAGATCGCCGAGAGCGATCGCGACGGCGCGGCCTGGGTGCAGGAATGGCTGGCCCTGCCGCAGCTGATCGCCGCGACGGGCGCAGCCTTGCGGCATGGTCGCGCTTTGGTCGACACCATGACCCCTGATGCCGAGGCGATGCGCCACCATATCGAGGCGACGCGCGGCACGATCTTCGCCGAGGCGATCACCTTTGCGCTGGCCGCGCACATGCCACGCCCGGAGGCCGCCGCCCGTGTGAAGGAGGCCTGTGCCGCCGCTCTCGCCGGTGACGGTACGCTGTCGGAGATCCTGTCCCGCGATTTCCCGGATCTCGACTGGGACGCTCTGCTCGATCCGCTCGAACAATCCGGGCAGGCGCGACGGATCGCACGCCGACCCTCGGAGGATAGCCGATGACCGCCGACGAGATCATCGCCCTGCTCGACCTCGCCCCCCATCCCGAGGGCGGCCACTACCGGGAGACTTGGCGGCACGATGCCGAGGACGGCAAACGCCCTGCGGGCACCGCGATCTATTTCCTGCTGAAAGCGGAGGAGCACTCCCACTGGCACCGCGTGGATGCGACCGAAATCTGGCACTGGTACGCGGGCGCCCCCCTGGTGCTGAGCATGTCGCCCGACGGCCATGACGCGGAGGCCTGCATCCTCGGCCCCGAACTGGCGAGCGATCAGCGTCCTCAGCGCATCGTGCCCGAAGGCTGGTGGCAGTCCGCGGCTTCGCTCGGCGCGTGGACGCTGGTCGGCTGCACCGTCTCCCCCGGCTTCAACTTCGCGGGGTTCGAGCTCGCCCCGCCCGACTGGCGCCCGACCCCGCGCGACGGGAGGGATTGAGCCCGCCCGCCGCGCCGTCTAGATGTGCGGTCAAGCAAGGGAGGTCGCCATGAACGACGACACCGCGGACGCGCCGCAACTCTATCTCGTCACGCCGCCGAAATTCGAACTGCACGGCTTCACCGACCGGCTGGTCCGCGTGCTAGACGCGCGCGAGGTCGCCTGTCTGCGGCTGCAGATGCCCGGCGCGGATGCGGGCGACCTGGGACGTGCCGCCGACGGGCTGCGCGACCTCTGCCATGCCCGCGACATCGCCATCGTGATCGCCGATCATCACCGGATGGTGGGGCCCCACGGCCTCGACGGCGTGCACATCACCGATGGGCGCAGCTTGCGCGACCTGCGCGCCGACCTGGGGCGCGACGCGATCATCGGCAGCTTCTGCGACGCCTCCCGTCATGCCGGGCTCAGCGCGGGCGAGGCGGGAGCGGACTACGTCTCCTTCGGCCCGGTCCGTCCCGATGCGATGCTGGGCGACGGATCCGTGGCGGAGGCGGAGCTTTTCGACTGGTGGTCGGCGATGATCGAGGTGCCCGTTGTCGCCGAGGGCGGGCTCGACGTGGAAAGCGTCGCCGCCCTGTCCCCTTCCGTCGATTTCTTCGCCGTGGGGCGTGAGATCTGGGACCGCGAGGATCCTCTCGCAGCCCTCGAGGCGCTCGGCCTCTGACGCGTCAGTCGTAGCTGCGCTGGTCGTCGATGACCTTGCCGTCGTTCGGCAGGCTGCCGGGCGCGACGATCTCGACCTCGCCACCCAGCTTCATCACCTCGCGCACGCTGGCGGCGACCGCGTCGGCATCCACCCCGTCGCTTTCGACACGCACCTGCATCCGGTCGCTTTCGTCGGCCCGAGTCACGACGACACGCGCACGCGCGACCTCCGGGTGGCGCGCGACGAGGGCCGCGACCTGCTCGGGCCGGATGAACATGCCCTTCACCTTGGCGGTCTGGTCGGCACGGCCCATCCAGCCCTTGATGCGCATGTTGGTCCGCCCGCAGGCGCTGACACCGGGGAGTACCGCCGACAGGTCGCCGGTGGCGAAACGGATCAGTGGGTAGTCGCGGTTCAGCGTCGTCACGACGACCTCTCCGACCTCGCCCTCAGCCACGGGATCGCCGGTGCCGGGGCGCACGATCTCGACGATCACGCCCTCGTCTACGATCATCCCTTCGGGCGCGGCCCCGTCCGGTCCCGCGCTTTCATAGGCGATGTTGCCCAGGTCGGCGGTCGCGTAGCACTGCGTGCAGGTGATGCCGCGATCCGCGTATTCCGCCCGCAGGCTGGGGAACAGCGCGCCGCCGCCCACCACCGCACGCGTGACGCGCGGAGAGAGTCCCAGCTCGCTCGCCTTGTCGAGGATAACCTTCAGATAGTCGGGCGTTCCGGCGTAGGCGGTGACGCCCAGATGCACCATCGCCTCCGCCTGCAGCTCCGTCTGCCCGGTGCCGGCCGGAAAGACGCGCGCACCGACCGAGGCCGCCCCGTTCTCGAACATCATGCCCGCGGGCGTCATGTGATAGGAAAAACAGTTCTGCACCAGATCGTCGTGGTTCAGCCCGGCCGCATACAGGAACCGCCCCATGCGGTACCAGTCCGCCCCCGTCCCGCCCGGCTCGTAGATCGGGCCGGGCGACTGGAAGGCATGATGCGTGCGCGCCGCCACGAACCCCCCGAAAGGCGGATGGGCCTTCTGCGCGGCCCCCAGGTCCGACTTTCGCAACACAGGCAGGGTCGCGAGTTCCGCCCTGTCCACCTGACGCGAAATCTCCCGATCGGCCAGATGACGGGTCACGCCGTCCGCCTGCTCGCGCGCATGTGCGATCAGCGCGCCGAGCGCACGGGCTTCATCCTCGGCCCGCCGGGCCGGATCGCGGGTTTCCAGGGCGTCGTAATGGGTCATCTAGTCCTTCGCGAGCTGATATTTTCCGTTCTCGAGCGTGATGCGCCCTTCGGACGCCATCTTCTGCGCGACCGAGCGGACCTCGGCGCGCCAGCGGTCGATCTCCATGCGCTCGTCGGGCTGGATCGCAACGGCCGCGGGCAGCTCGCCCTCCTCGACCGGTCCGCTTTCCAGCAATTCGATGATGGCCGCGTCGATCGACTGATCGGCTTCTTGCCTGTTGGTCACGGGTACTCTCCTCACTGAGCATGTCTCGCGATCAGCTAGCACGGGCGCAGGCCGCTTCTAGGGGCTTCGCGCGTCAGCTCAGCCACCGCTTGCGCCGACGGTAGGACCGCACGTCGCGGAAGCTCTTGCGCCCCTCGTCGCCGACCCCGAGGTAGAATTCCTTGACGTCCGGATTTTCCAGCAGGCTCTTGGCGGGGCCGTCCATGACCACACGACCCGACTCCAGGATATAGCCGTAATGGGCGTAGCGCAGCGCCACGTTGGTGTTCTGCTCGGCCAGCAGGAAGCTGACGCCCTCGTTCTCGTTCAGAGACTTCACGATGCCGAAGATCTCCTCCACCAATTGCGGTGCGAGGCCCATCGACGGTTCGTCGAGCAGGATCGTCTCGGGCCGGGCCATCAGGGCGCGTCCGATCGCGCACATCTGCTGTTCCCCGCCGGAGGTATAGCCCGCCTGGCTCTTGCGCCGTTCGCGCAGGCGCGGGAAGTATTCGTAGACCATCTCCAGCCCCTGCTTCGCCTCGGCGGAGGAGCGGGTATAGGCCCCGGTCATCAGGTTCTCCTCGACCGTCAGGTGCTCGAAGCAGTGGCGGCCTTCCATCACCTGGATGACGCCGGATTTTACCAGATCGTTGGGGCTGAGATCCTGCATCCGCGACCCGCGATAGAGGATCGACCCCTTCGTCACCTCGCCCCGCTCCGATGCCAGAAGGCCGGAAATCGCCTTCAGCGTCGTCGTCTTGCCCGCGCCGTTGCCGCCCAGCAGCGCGGTGATACCGCCCTTGGGCACCGACAGGCTGACGCCCTTCAGCACGAGGATCACGTGATTGTAGATCACCTCGATATTGTTGACTTCGAGCAGGGTGTCGTTCTTGGCGCCGTCGAGCATGGGGGATCTCCGGTCAGGGGGTGGTCCCGGCCCGCGCATGGCGGGCCGGGGATCGTCGTCACTCGGCGCAGCGGCCGCGCTCGATGCTCGCTTCCTCGGCATACATCGCGGCGTCTTCCTCGATCAGCGGCTGGATCACGCCGTCATCGGGGGCCGCGTAGTCGGAGATCAGCGACCACTCCTGATCGGCCGCGCTCCACTGGGCGATCGCAGACAGGCCCGGCCCGCCGTGGTTCTCGCACGAGACCGAGAATTCGGGGCCGAAGCCGGGCAGCCCCAGTTCCGTCATCCGCTCCTCGGTGATCTCCAGCGCCTCCATGCCGTCGCGCATCATCGCGGGCGTGATCTCGGCCGTGCCGTGGATCTCCTGCGCGGTGCGAGCCGCCTCGGCCGCCAGCATCGCCGCGTACATGCCGCGGTTGTAGAGCACGGTGCCGATCTGGTCGCCCGCACCGGCCGCGTTGCCGGTATCCACGACGTATTGCTGGATGTCGTCGAAGATCGGGAAGTCATCGCCGACCGCGTGGAAGGTGACGGAGCGGTAGCCATCCGCGCCCTCGCCCGCCGGGATCACGTCATTCTCCGAGCCCGACCACCAGACGCCGTAGAACTGCTCCATCGGGTAGCGGATGTTGGCGGCCTCCTGGATGGCGACCTGGTTCATCACGCCCCAGCCCCACATGATGACGTAGTCGGGCTGCGACCGGCGGATGTCGAGCCACTGGGACCGCTGTTCCTGACCGGGATGGTCGACCGGCAGCTCGGTCAGTTCGAAGCCGTGCTGCTCTCCCAGTTCCTGAAGGGTGCGGATCGGCTCCTTGCCGAAGGCGGAGTTGTGGTAGATCAGCGCGATGGTCTTGCCTTCGAGGTCGCCGTCATTCTCCTCGAGGATATGGTTGATGATGCCCGACGCGCCCTGCCAGTAGTTGGCGGGATAGTTGAAGACGTGGCTGAACACCTCGCCATCCGCGGCAGAAGTCCGGCCATAGCCCATCGAGTGCACGGGGATGTCGTCCGCCGTCGCCTTGGGGATCAGCTGATAGGTGATGCCGGTCGAGAGCGGCTGATAGACGAGGCTGCCCTCGCCCTTCGTGCTCTCGTAGCATTCCACGCCGCGCTCGGTGTTGTAGCCGGTCTCGCAGGGCAGCAGGCGCACCATCTCGCCACCGATGCCGCCGTCCCGCTCGTTGAGCAGGGTGAAGTAGTCGGCATAGCCATCCGCGAAGGGGATGCCGTTCGCGGCATAGGGCCCCGTGCGGTAGTCGAGCGAGGGGAACACCAGTTCCGCCGCGGCGGGACCGGCGAGGATGGCGGTGGTCGAGGCCGCGAGGGCCAGTGTCTTGAGTTTCATGTCGGTTGTCCTCCCTTTGACATGACGGGCCCTTGGCAGGCCCCTTTTCACGCCCCGTTTGCCGGGGTCGTTATGAATGATCCTAATGCGGGAACGGCCACAGGCGCAGCTTCTGCTTGACCGTGCGCCAAAGCGCCGCGATCCCGTGCGGCTCCACGATCAGGAAGAAGACGATCAGACCGCCCACGACGACGAAGCGGATATGGGCCGCGATATCCGTGGGCCAGCCCAGCAGATCCACCAGGAACAGCTTCAGGAACACCGGCAGCAGCACCATGAATGCCGCGCCAGCGAAAGAGCCGAAGATCGAACCCAGCCCGCCGATGATGATCATGAAGAGCACCAGGAACGACTTGTCGATCCCGAACGCCTCCCCCACCTCGGCCGCACCGAGATAGACCGCGAAGAACAGCGAGCCCGCGATCCCGATGAAGAAGGAGGAGATCGCGAAGGCGCTGAGTTTCGTGCGCAGCGGGTTCACGCCGATGATCTCCGCCGCGATGTCCATGTCGCGGATCGCCATCCAGGAACGCCCGATCCGCCCGCGCGTCAGGTTGCGCGTCAGCCATGCGAGCGCGAAGACGAAGACGAGGCAGAAAAGGTACATCACCCACGGCTCCGCATTCGGACCCGTCACCGCCTGCCCGAAGATCGTCCGCTCGGGCGCCGAGATCTGGCCGGAGGCGGAGTTGTTGTAGAACCACGGCACCTTGTTGAAGAGCCAGACGAGGAAGAACTGCGCCGCCAGCGTCGCGACGGCGAGGTAGAACCCCTTGATCCGCAGGCTCGGCAGGCCAAACAGCAAGCCCACCACCGCCGTTATCAGCCCCGCGATGATGGTGATGAAGAAGATGTTGAGGTCAGGGAACGCCGTCATCAGCTTGTAGGTCGCATAGGCCCCCACCGCCATGAACCCCCCGGTCCCGAGGCTCACCTGCCCGCAATATCCGGTCAGGATGTTGAGCCCCAGCGCCGCGATCGAGAAGATCAGGAACGGCAGCAGGATCGCGTTGACAGTGTAGTCGGTCAGCACGAAGGGCACGACCAGGAACGCGATCAGCGCGATCGCGTAGTAGACCGTTCGGTCCAGCTTGATCGGGAAGGTCTGCCCGTCATCGGTATAGGTCGTCTTGAAGTCACCGGCCTCGCGGTAGAGCATGGCTTAACCCCTTCCCTCGTTCATCTTCATCCCGCCACCTGCGCGCGGCAGCCCGGCAGGGCATCCTCCATCCGCTCGGCGGCCGCGGCGCGGATGCTCGGCGTCGTGATGCGCGACAACAGCGGTGTCGGCTCCGCCAGCACCTGCCCCACGAGACAGTCGCACAGCGGATCGTCGCGCAGTCTGGAACGGCGCGGATCGCCGCGCTCGTCACTCAGAAGTGCGGCACATCGAGTCCGGGCCTCGTCCTCGGACCACTCCGCCGCACGCGCGCCGTTCAGGCCGATCATCAGCGCCATGATCGCCACCGGCACGGCGGCGAAGATCAAGAAGACGAGCCCCATGATCTTCATCACGCGCATGGGATCGGCCGGACCCTTTGGCTTGGCCGCATATTCGACCGCCCGATCGGCAGCCCGTTCTGTCCAAGGGCCGAGCGCCATCACACCCTCTCGATGATCTTGTCGCCGAACAGGCCCTGCGGCCGGAAGACGAGGAAGATCAGCGCCAGCACGTAGGCAAACCAGTTTTCCGTGGCACCGCCGAGATAGGGCACCCCGATCAGGAACTCGAAGAGCTTCTCCCCCACCCCGATGATTAGGCCGCCGATGATCGCGCCGGGGATCGAGGTGAAGCCACCCAGCATCAGCACCGGCAGCGCCTTCAACGCGATCAGGCTCAGCGAGAACTGCACGCCGGACTTCGCACCCCACATGATGCCCGCAACCAGGGCCACGAAACCCGCGATCGACCAGACCATGATCCAGATACGGTTGAGTGAGATGCCCACCGACAGCGCCGCCTGGTGATCGTCGGCCACCGCGCGCATCGCCGTGCCCGCCTTGGTGTACTGGGAGAAGATCGTCAGCGCCGCCACGAGGAACACCGCGATGATCGTGGCCCAGATGTCGAGCTTGTCGACATACATCCCCCAGTAGCGTTCGCCCTCCGCCGCCCATTGCGCGGTGACGTCCTCGATCCAGAACGACCCGCCCGAGGGCAGCCCGACATCCAGCGTTTTCAACTCCGCCCCCCACATCAGGTCGCCGAACCCCTCCATGAAATAGGCCAGACCGATGGTCGCCATGAACAGGATGATCGGCTCCTGATTCACCAGCCGGACCATGACCACTTTCACCACCAGCCAGGCGAACAGCACCATCACGGCGGTGGTCAGCAGGATCGCGAGGATCGACGGCAGGTCGAAGCCGAACTTGCTGACATGCAGTCCCGTGATCGCGTTGATGAGATGTGCGAAGGGCACCTGCCCCGTCTGGATGCCCACAAGCGTCTGCGCCGCGAACAGCGCCATGACGCCCTGCGCATAGTTGAAGACGCCCGAGGATTTGAAGATCAGCACGAAGCCCAAGGCCACCAGCGAATAGAGCACCCCGGTCATCAGACCGTTGATCGACACTTCCAGCGTGTTCAGCAACCAGATCGGCATCAGCGGCCTCCTGCTTCGGAATTGCGGGGGTCAGTCATGGGCCACCCCCAGATAGGCGTCGATCACTTCGGGATTGGCGCGGACCTCGTCCGGCGTGCCGTCCCCGATCTTGCGCCCGTAATCGAGAACCACGACCCGGTCGGAGATGTCCATGACCACGCCCATGTCGTGCTCGATCAGCGCGATGGTGGTCCCGAACTCGTCGTTCACGTCGAGGATGAAGCGAGACATGTCCTCCTTCTCCTCCACGTTCATGCCCGCCATCGGCTCGTCTAGCAGCAGGAGCTTAGGCTCGGCGGCCAGGGCGCGGCCCAGTTCGACCCGCTTTTGCAGACCGTAGGGCAGCCGGCCCACGGGCGTCTTGCGGATGTTCTGGATCTCCAGGAAGTCGATGATCCGCTCGACCCGCTCGCGGTTCTCGATCTCCTCCCGCTCGGCCCGCCCGCGCCAGATCGCCTGGCTCCACAAGGGGGCGTTCATATGCGTGAAGCGGCCCGTCATGATGTTGTCGAGTGTGCTCATGCCCTTGAACAGCGCGATGTTCTGGAAGGTCCGCGCGATCCCCTGCTGGGCGATCTGGTAGGGCTTCATGGGCCCTCGCTTCTCCCCACGGAAATGGATCTCGCCCTCCTGCGGGTGGTAGAAGCCGTTGATGACGTTGAGCATCGAGGACTTGCCCGCCCCGTTGGGGCCGATGATCGCGCGGATCTCGCCTTCGCGGATGTCGAAGGAGATGTCCTTGATCGCCACCACGCCGCCGAAGCGCAGGGTGATGTTGCGCACCTCCATCAGAACGCCGCCGATCGTGCGCCCGTCCGGCGTGGTGTAGCTGTCGGGGGTCATGTCGTTCATGGCCGCGCCTCCTGTGGGAACCGGCCAGGGGCTCTGCCCCCGGACCCCCGGGATATTTCGACGAAGAAGAAGGGGGCCCCGGTCATTCCGCAGCCACCCACTTGGTCGCGACCGGAACGGTGGCCGCGTCGATCACCTTCAGCGTTCCCTTCACGCGACCCTTGCGGCCGTCCTCGTAGGTCACTTCCGTGTCGGCGAAGACCTCGTCCGATCCGTCGTAAAGGGCGGCGATCAGGTCGCCATACCGCTCCTCGATGATCCGGCGGCGGACCTTCTGCGTGCGCGTCAGCTCTCCGTCATCGGCGTCCAGCTGCTTGTGCAGCACCAGGAAGCGGTGGATCTGGCAGCCGGCCAGCATTTCGTCCTCGGCGACCGAGGCGTTGACCTCCTCCACATGCGCCTTGAGCGTAGAGAGCACCTGCGGGTGCTGCGCCAGTTCCTGATAACTCGCATAGGCAATGTTGTTGCGCTCGGCCCAGTTGCCGACCGAGCCGAGGTCGATGTTCAGGAAGGCCGTGCATTCCGACCGTCCGTTACCGAAGACCACGGCCTCCAGGATATTGGGAAAGAACTTCAGCTTGTTCTCGACATATTTCGGCGCGAAGAGCGACCCGTCCGCCATCTGGCCCACATCCTTGGCCCGGTCGATGATGCGCAGGTGGCCCGTCTCCTCCTCCACGAAGCCCGCGTCGCCCGTCGCGACCCAGCCCTCGGCATCCTTGGTCGAGGCGGTGCTGTCGGGATTCTTGAAATACTCCACGAAACTGCCGGGCGAGCGATAGAACACCTCGCCATTCTCCGCGATGCGCAATTCCACATCCGGCGAGGCGACGCCGACCGTGTCGGCGCGGACCTCTCCATCGGGCTGCTGCGCGATGAAGACCGACGCCTCGGTCTGGCCGTAGAGCTGTTTGAGGTTGATGCCGAGCGAGCGGTAGAATTCGAAGATCTCCGGCCCGATCGCCTCGCCCGCCGTATAGCCGACGCGCACCTTCGACATGCCCAGCGTGTTCTTGAGCGGGCCGTAGACCATCGCCTCGCCCAGCGCGTACTGCACCCGGTCGCCGAATCCGACCGGCTTCCCGTCCAGCATCTGCGGGCCGACCCGCTTGGCCACATCCATGAAGTGATGGAAGAGCCTCTGCTTGAGCTTCGTCGCGTCCTCCATGCGGATCATCACGTTGGTCAGCAGCCCCTCGAAGAAGCGCGGCGGACCGAAGAAATAGGTCGGCCCGACCTCGCGAAGGTCGGTCTGCATCGTGTGCTCGCTCTCGGGACAGCAGACGCAGAACCCGGTCCACTGCGCCTGCCCCATCGAGAAGATGAAATCGCCGACCCAGGCCATCGGCAGATAGGCGAGGATCACGTCCGACTGGCGCAGGTGGTCGAACTCGGCCGAGTTCATCGAGGTGACGAGGATGTTGCGGTTCGACAGAACCACCCCCTTGGGCCGCCCCGTCGTGCCGGAAGTGTAGAGCATCACGCAGGTATCGTCCGCCGACCGGCTGGCGATGGCATCGTCGAGCCGCTTGTTTTGATCCGCCGTCGCCTCGCGCCCGCTCTCGATCAGCGCGTCGAGCGCGTGCAGATGCGTGTGGTCGTAGCGGCGCAGGCCGCGTGGGTCGCGATAGATCAATTCCCGCAGATCGGGCAGCTGCTCCTTGACCTCCAGCACCTTGTCGACCTGTTCCTGATCGTCGCAGATCGCGAACCGGGCCGAACAATGGTCGAGGACGTAGGAGATCTCCTCCGCCACGCCGTCCTGGTAGATCGGCACCGGCACGCCCCCCGCAGCCGAGATGGCGGTCATCGCGATGTAGAGTTCGGGCCGGTTCGAGCCGATCAGCGCCACATGGTCGCCGGGTTGCAGACCTAGCTCCTGCAGCGATACGGCCAGCGCGCGCATCTCCGCATGCGCCTCGCGCCAGCTCCAGCTTTGCCAGATGCCGTATTCCTTCACCCGGTACGCGGGTGCATCCCCGAAGCGGTCGACGTTGTGCGCCATCAGCTTCGGAAAGGTATCAAGATCGCCGAGCGTCCGCGCAGCCATCGCCAGTCCTCCCCCCTAGTGGGACCGGAACGGGCGGTGTCACTCTTGCGGCGACAGATTCTTTCGCTTGCGTCCCGGTGTTCGCCTCGAAGCGTACACAGGGAAATTCCGTCGCGTAAAGAGCATAAAATGAACCAGTGTTCATTTTGTGCGGTTGATCCTGAATCGAAAGCGCCGCCTCCGACTGGCGGGGGCGGCGCAATGTGCGATCAGGGATGGATCAGGCGTCGATGGCCTGAGGGCCGCTGATCTCGATCCGGCGCGGCTTCAGCGCCTCGGGCACCTCGCGGACCAGTTCGATGTGCAGCAGGCCGTTCTCGGTCCGCGCACCGGTCGCGCGCACATGGTCGGCGAGCTGGAAGCGCTTCTCGAATGCACGGTTCGCGATGCCGCGGTGCAGGTACTTGCGCTCGGTCGTGTCCTCGGCCTTCTTGCCGGACACCACGAGCTGCCCGTCGCGGGCCTCGATGTTCAGTTCGTCATCGGAGAACCCCGCCACGGCGACCGTGATGAGATAGGCGTCGTCGCCCGTCTTCTCGATGTTGTACGGGGGGTAGCCGGTCTGACCGTTATCGGCGACGTTGTCCAACAGGTTGAACAGACGGTCGAAGCCGACGGTGGAACGGTAGAACGGCGAAAAATCGGTATTGCGCATGTCGCATCCTTTCAAGAAAAGCGATACTTCTGGCCAAGACCTCCGATGGGACGATCCCGGCACGTACTTCTGCCTTACTGCGAGACCCGGTCATCGGCGCCTCACGCAGCATCATTTGGGATGGTGATCCGCGCGGTTCAAGAGCCGCGGTGTGTCCCGTTCATTCGCGACCCAACTGCTCGGCGATCGAGCGTCCGGGCCGCCGGATCCCGCGATCCGCGTCGCCATGTGCCATGTCGTGCAGTACCGAATCCAGCGCGCCATCGTCGATGGCCGCGCCATAGGCCACGCGCTGCTGCCCCCCACGCCGCGTGCCGATCGCCGACACCACCGACGAGATACGCGCCCGCCCGTTCCGGACCGTGAAGACCGGGCTGCCGGAGGCACCATAGGTCACGTCGCAATCCATCACGATGAAGCGGTCCTCGACCGCGATCGTCTCGCACGGCTCCTGGATCGACGGGGCCTCGGGCCGATCGCGGGCATAGGAGACGACGACGATCGGATCGCCTGCGCGCGGACGCAGTTCCCGGTCGAAGGGACGCACGTCGTTGATCGGCTCGCTCAATTCCAGCACGGCGAGATCGGCGGTGATCTGTCTCTGGCTCATCTCGCGCAGCGGATCGTAGCCGCGATGAACCATCACGCGCCGCACCCGCCGATGGGCGAGATATTCGCCCGTGTAGTAGCCCGCCACGAAATGCAGCTGGTCGGGCCGGTGCAGCCGTCTCGTCCGGTCCGAGAACACGCAATGCGCCGCGGTCAGCACCCTGTCGGGCGCGATCATCGCCCCGGTGCAGAACCCGGTTCCGGCGATGTTGAGCCGCCCGACCGCCCGCCAGTCGACCGCCTCTTCCCGGTCGAGCAGGCGCCGCCCGTCCGCGAAGGCGGGCAAGGCCACCAGCAGGCAGAACATCAGCACGATCAGACGCATGGAACCTCCCCTCGAGGATCGGCACAGACTGCCACCGCACTCCGCCGGGATCAATCGTCCCGGCAGACTGCGGGCGGCTTCGGCCCGCCCGTCGCCCAGTCGAGCAGTTCGACCGTGTGCACCACCGGCACCCCGGTTCCAGCGCCGATCTGCATCATGCAACCGATATTGCCCGCGGCGATGACCTGCGGGGACGTCGCTTCCAGCGTCGCGACCTTGCGCCGTTTCAGCTCGCCGGAGATTTCCGGCTGCATCAGGTTGTAGGTCCCGGCCGAGCCGCAGCACAGGTGCGCATCGCGCGGCTCGACCACCTCGAACCCAGCTTTTTTCAAGAGGCTCTTCGGCGTCGCCTTGATCTGCTGCCCGTGCTGCAAGGAACAGGCCGCATGATAGGCGACGCGCAGCGGCTGCGCCTGCGCCTTCAGGTCCAGCTTCTCCAGCACCTCCGAAACGTCCCGCGCCAGGGCCGAGACCTGGGCCGCCTCCGCCGCCAGCGCGTCGTTGCGGAACATGTGCCCGTAATCCTTCACCGTCGTACCGCAGCCCGAGGTGTTGATGACGATGGCGTCGAGCCCCTCGCCCTCGATCTCTCCCATCCAGGCGCGGATATTCGCCGCCGCCGAGGCATGGGCCGGCCTCTCCTGCCCCATGTGATGGGTCAGCGCGCCGCAGCAGCCCGCACCCTTCGCGACCACGACCTCGACGCCGTGCCGCCGCAAGAGCCGGATGGTCGCGTCGTTGATGTCGGTATTCAGCGCCTTCTGCGCGCAGCCCGTCATTAGCGCCACACGCATGACCCGCGCGCCGTCCGCTGAGAAGACCTGTGGCCGGTCATTGCGCGAGGGCGGCGGCACCTCGCGCGGCGCCATGTCGAGCATAGCCTGCAGCCGTGGATCGGGCAGGAACCGGCGCAGCGGCCGCCCCAGCTTCGCCAGCCCCAGCGCCGCTCGGAACCGGGTCGGATGCGGCAGGATGCGCGCCAGCGTCCAGCGCAGCGCCCGGTCCATGAAGGGGCGACGGTAATTCCGCTCGATATAAGCGCGCGCGTGATCGACCAGGTGCATGTAATGCACGCCCGACGGGCAGGTCGTCATGCAGGCGAGGCAGCTCAGGCAGCGGTCGATATGCTTGACCGTGCGCGCATCGGGCACGCGCTCGTTCTCCAGCATGTCCTTGATCAGGTAGATACGCCCACGCGGGCTGTCGAGCTCGTCACCCAGCACCTGATAGGTCGGACAGGTCGCCGTACAGAACCCGCAATGCACGCAGGAGCGCAGAATCTCGTTCGAGCGCGCGATCGCCGGGTCGCTCAACTGTTCAGGGTTGAAGGTCGTCTGCATCTGGGTGCCGTCCCGCCCCGGACCTGATCCGGGGCCGTCATGAGTGGGTGGGTCAGACCATGCGGCCCGAATTGAGGATGTCTTTCGGATCGAATTTCGCCCGCAGACCCTGGCTGATCTGCGCGAGCGCCATCGGCTCGGGCTGGAAGGCGCGCGGCCCTTCGCCCCGGATCAGCGTTGCATGGCCGGGAATGTCGGCGATCCGCTCGCGCAGCGGCGTGCCCTGCGGCATCCGAAGCCAGACCAGCCCACCCTGCCAGTCGAGGAAGGCGGACTCCGCCCCGGCGGCGGCGATGACAGCCGCCCCATCGCTGGGCCGGACGGACACCCGCCAGATATCGCCCGCCCCGTCCGCCACGGGCATCGCGTCCCGCAGATCGGCCCAAGGCCCCGCACCGGGCACGATCCGGCCCGCGCCATGATCGGCTAGCGCTTTCACCAAAGCCTCCGCCCGGTACCCCACCGAATCCGCCAGCCCCTCCAGCCGCAGCACGGTGCCCGTCCCGTCCGCATGGGCCGCGCCCGACACATCGTAGGGTGTCCGCATCGCTGCCGCCATCGCCGCCACAGCACCCGCGGCGTCCAACCCGTCGAGCACCACGGTCGCCACCGCTTGCGGACGCGGCAGCAGTTTGAAGCTCACCTCCGTCAGCACGCCCAGCGTCCCGTGCGATCCCGCCATCAGCTTCACGAGGTCATAGCCGGTGACGTTCTTCATCACCCGGCCGCCATTCGAGACGACCTCACCCTCGCCCGTCACGAAACGCACCCCGATAAGGCTGTCGCGCAACGCGCCCGCCTTGATCCGCCGGGGCCCCGAGGCGTTGACCGCCACCGCGCCACCGATCGTCGGCACGCCCCCCGTTCCGAGGATACGACAATGATCCATCGGCTCGAAGGGCAGCATCTGCCCCTCCGCCTCCAGCGCCGCCTCGATCTCGGCCAGCGGCGTCCCTGCCCGCGCCACCAGGGTCAACGCACCGGGATCGTAGAGCGTGATGCCGCTCAACGCTCCGGTCTCCAGCACCGCCTCCGCGCGTGGCCTGTTCCCCAGAGGCCGCGTACCGCCACCCCGGATTTCCAGCCGCAGCCGGTCCCGCGCCGCCGCGCGCACCATTCCGGCCAGTTCCGCCTCGTCCGCCGGGCGCAGGCGCTCCATCACCTCGCTCATGCCGCCGACTGCGCCTCTGCCTCGCGCAGCGGATCGCGCCGCCCCTCGGTCACGTCGAGCGGGAAGACCTTGGCCGGGTTCAGCAGCCACATCGGGTCGAACACATCCTTCACCCTCATCTGCATCTCCAGATCGGCGGGCGCGTATTGCACGTGCATCAGGTCCCGCTTCTCGATCCCCACCCCGTGCTCGCCGGTCAGACAGCCGCCGACCTCGACGCAGAGCTTCAGAATCTCGGCCCCCATCGCCTCACAGGTCTCCAGATCGCCGGGCTTGTTCGCGTCGAACAGGATCAAGGGGTGCATATTGCCGTCGCCTGCATGGAAGACATTGGCCACGTCCAGCCCGTATTCGGCGGAAAGTTCCCGGATGCGGCCCAGCACGCGCGGCAGTTCGCCCACCGGGATCGTCCCGTCGAGGCACATGTAATCGTTGATCTGCCCCATCGCGCCGAAGGCCGCCTTGCGCCCGGCCCAGATTGCCGCCGACTCCGCCTCCGACCCGCTTTCGCGCATCTCGACCGGGTCGTGGCGCGCCGCAATCTCCTTGATCTTGGCGAGTTGCTCGTCGATTTCCGCGTCCGAACCCTCGACCTCCACGATCAGCAGCGCCTCGCAATCGGGATAGCCTGCCTTCGCGAACCGCTCGCAGGCCACGATGCAGGGCCGGTCCATGAACTCGATCGCGACCGGCAGCACGCCTGCGCGAATGATGTCGGACACGCAGGCCCCCGCCACCTCGTTCGCGTCGAAGGCCAAGAGGATCGGCCGCGCGCCCTCGGGCTTGGCGAGGATGCGCAGCGTCGCCTCCGTCACCACGCCCAGCTGCCCTTCCGAGCCGCAGATCAGCCCCAGCAGGTCATAGCCCGGCGCATCGAGATGCGCGCCGCCTATCTCGACGATCTCACCTTCCATCGTCACCATCGTGACGCCCAGCAGATTGTTGGTTGTCACGCCGTATTTCAGGCAATGCGCCCCGCCAGAATTCATCGCGATATTGCCTGCGATCGCGCAGGCGAGCTGGCTCGACGGGTCGGGCGCGTAGAAGAACCCGTCCTGCTCGACCGCGCCGGTGACGCTCAGATTGGTGCGACCCGCCTGAACGCGGATAAAGCGGTTGTGGTAATCCGTTTCCAGCACGGCGTTGAGCCGACTGGTTCCAAGGATCACCGCGTCCGAGGTCGGCAGCGCGCCCCCGGCCAGCGACGTTCCCGACCCGCGCGGCACCACCGGCACCCGCTCGTCATGGCAGATGCGCAGCACCGCAGCGACCTCGGCCGTCGTAGCCGGCAGGACCGCGACCAGCGGCGGGCATTTGTAGGCGGTCAGCGCGTCGCACTCGTAGGCGCGCACCTCGTTTTCCGAATGGATCACCGCCTCGTCGGGCAGGACCTCTTGCAGGCGCGCGACGATAGCTGCCTTGCGGCTGAGCACGGACGCATCGGGCGTGGGCATCTGCATGGCGGACCTCTCGCTAGAATTGGTCTGATTATATGACCAATCCCTCGCGACGCGAGTCTTTTCTCTCCTGCCGCCCCGCCCTAACCTGCGCGGCAAAAGGAGCCGCCGCCCGTGACCCTGACCGACCTTAGCATGATCCTCGTCACCTTCGACTGGCTCGATGCCGTGGCGATGCTGATCTTCTGGACGCTCTGGCTCGGCTCCACCTGGCGGATCGAACGCGACGAGACCTCGCGGCCCTCGGTCCACGTCCTGATGAAACGCTACCGTTACCGCTGGATGGACGAGATGGCGGCGCGGGATGTCCGCATCTTCGACAGCGCGATCCTCAATGGCATCCGGCAGAGCACGGCCTTCTTCGGCTCCACCACCCTGCTCGCCATCGGGGGCATCTTCGCCATCATCGGCCGGCCCGAGCTGTTGCTGAACGCTGGCCAGGGAATTCTGCCGCCGACGAATATCCAGACCGTACAGCTGAAGGTGCTGCTTGTGCTGGCAATCGCCTCCTACGCCTTTCTCAAGTTCGTCTGGTCGAACCGGCTGTTCTCCTATTGCGCCATCGTCATGGCCGCGATGCCCAATGACGGCACGACCGAGGAGGCGAAGCGAGTCGGTATCCGCGCCGCACGGCTCAACTCCTATGCCGCGCGCGCCTTCAACCGTGGCCTGCGCGCGATCTACTACGCGCTGACCGCGATGGCGTGGCTGCTCGGACCACTCGCGCTCGCCGCGGCGGCCATCGTGACCACGACCGTGCTGATCCGGCGGGAGTTCTTCTCGCGCTCGCGCGCCGCCCTGATGGCCGACTAGCGGCTCTCGACCCGCCAAGCCCCGATGATGAAGGCCGCGGCCAGCAGCAGCACCAGCCACGCGGGGGCTAGCGGCGTCAGGCTCACATCCGTCACCGTGTAGGCCTGCCGGTCGGCGAGGCCCAACCAGCCGCGCCCCGCGGCGTTGCGCCCCTCGCCGACACGGCGCAGGTCCGGCAAGCCATCCGAGATCCGCCGCGCATCGCCGCCCGTGGCGGTCAGCAAGGGCTCCATCACCTCATCCGTCGAGATCGCGTCGACGAATTCGCGCGGAGATGCGGGTCCAACCGCCGCGACGCCCGTGACATCCCCATCCCGCAGCCGCCACAACCCATCCTCCGCATCTTCGACCACCGCCTGCCATTCGCCGGGGCCGGTCTCCTCCATGACGAGGGTCGCGACCTCCCCATCCGGGCTTTCGACCTCCAGTTCCGGCGGCACGTCGCGCAGGGTCCGGCGCGTGACGATCAGGTCGCCGCGCGCGTCCTCCCCGGTCAGCACCTCTTCCTCCAGCTCCGGCTCCTTCATCAGCCAGTGCGCGAGACGGCGCAGCAGCTCGACCTGCGGCCCGCCGCCCTCGTAACCGCGCGACCACAGCCAGGCGTGGTCGGAGGCCAGCATTGCGATGCGCCCCTCGCCGGGTCGGTCGAGAATCAGGAGTGGCCGTCCATCCACGCCCTCCATCACCGCATCGCCCGACCGCTGCGCGAGGTCGATCTGCCGGAACCAGCGACCCCAGCCTGGCAGCCCGTCGACCGAGGGTCGCGGCGCATACTCCTCCAGCGAAGCCGTCACCGGATGCCGCGCGCCCAGTTCCGAAATCGTCGGCAGGTAGCCCTCCTCATAGACCCGCGCGGTCGGATCGGCGGGCAGCACCTCGGCCAGCGGCGTCCGCCACAGGCTCTCAACCCCGGCGAAGGCGGGGCCGGATGCGACCAGCACCGCGCCCCCTTCCTCGACATAGCGGACGATATTGGCGAGGTAGCTCTGCGGCAGCACGCCCCGCCGCCGGTAGCGGTCGAAGATGATCAGGTCGAACTCGTCGATCTTGTCCATGAACAACTCCCGCGTCGGGAACGCGATCAGGCTCATCTCGAAGACCGGCACGCCGTCCTGCTTGGCCGGGGGCCGCAGGATGGTGAAGTGCACCAGGTCCACCGACGGGTCGGACTTCAAGAGGTTGCGCCACGTGCGCCCGCCCGCATGCGGCTCGCCCGAGACCAGCAGCACCCGCAGCCGGTCGCGCACCCCGTTGATCTCCACCAGCGCCGAATTGTTGCGCGGCGTCAGCTCCCCCGCCGCCTCCTCGACCGAGACCTGCAGGATGTTGCGCCCACCCCGCTCGATCGGTACGTCGAAGTCGAGATCCTCGCCCGTCGGCACCGCCACGCGCAGCACGCTTTCCCCGTCCAGCGAGATGTCGAGCGGGATCAGCCCTTGGCCGCGCGGGGCCTCGCCCAGATCGTCGACGCGCAGGGTCATCGTCACCCGCTCGCCCACGATCCCGAAGGCCGGGGCATCCACCACCGTCAGCCGCCGGTCCCACTCGTCCGCCTCGCCCGTCAGGATCAGGTGCACCGGCGCATCGAGGCCCGGTGCCATCTCCATATCCGCCACGCGCCCGTCACTGACCACCAGCGCGCCCGCGATCCGGTCGGGGGCGACGCCTGCCATCGCCTCGGCCAGCGCCTGCATGGCCAGCGTGCCGCGATCACCCTCCGCCGCGTTGCCGACCTCGATCCGCCGCCAGTCGAGCGGGGCCTCGGCGTCGCGCGCCAGTTCGTCAAGCGCCGTGGCAAGCCCGGCTTCCGCCTCCGCTACCTGATCGGGTCGCGCGCCGATCCCCTGGCTGTCCGACCGGTCCACCAGCAGGAAGGCGATATCGGTCAGCGGATCGCGCTCCTCCTCCTTCAAGCTGGGTCCGGCGAGGGCGGCGAGCAGCACCGCCCCGCCCAGCGCGCGCAGCACCCAGCCGCCCAGCTTCATCCAAGCCGCATAGAGGCAGACCGCCAGCAGCGCCGCCCCCAGCCCTGCGATCCAGACCCAATCGATCAGCGGCGAGAAGATGATCGTCCCGCTCATTGCCCCAACCTTTCCAGCAAGGCCGGCACATGCACCTGGTCCGACTTGTAGTTGCCCGTCATCACGTACATCACCAGATTGACGCCGAAGCGCAGCGCCATCTCGCGCTGCCGCTCGCCGACCATGCCGCGGCCGACGGGCCGGATGAAGCCGCCGCTCTCGTCCATCGCCCAGGCCGAGGCCCAGTCATTCGCGCCGATCACCACCGGGCTGACCCCGTCATTGAGGCTTCGGAAGGGCACGCCCTCCACGTCCTCCGGCGTCAACGAGGCCTCGACCCAGACGGGCTGCCCGACATAGCGCCCCGGAAAGTCGTCGAGCAGGTAGAAGGTCCGCGTCAGCACGTGATCCTCCGGCACCCGCTCCAGCGGCGGCAGGTCCAGCTCCCCGGCCAGACGGCGCAGGATCGCGTTGCCCGGCCCGCTGCCGCCGCCGGTCAGATGCGCGTCGCGCGTGTCGAACAGGATCATCCCGCCCGAGCGCAGATAGGTGTTGAGCCGCGCGACCGCTTCCGGCCCCGGCGGGTCCTGTCCCTCGACCATCGGCCAGTAGAGGAACGGATAGAACGCCAGCTCGTCGCGCTCGATATCGACGGCGACCGGCGGGGCGGGCTCGATCGCGGTGCGCCGGGTCAGCACCACCGACAGCCCGCGCAGACCCGCGCGGCTGATCCGATCGACCTCCGCATCGCCCGTCGCGACATAGGCGAGCACGGTCTCGGACGTCGCATAGACCCCACGCGGATCATCGCGCACGCCCTGCTGCGCGCGCGCCTCCACGGGCATCAGCACCAGCGCCAGCATCGCCGCGATCCCGGCCCGTCCCGCAGGGCGCAGCCGCCCGCCCAGCGCCAGCGTGGCCAGCACGTCGAGGATCAGGAACGCCAGCGCCGCCGCCAGCACCGGCCCCGCCAGATCCCGCTCCGCGACCGGGGCGAAGCCGCGCACGGCCATCCCGCCCGGCAACTCCATCCGCTGCGGCACCGTCCCGTCCGAGACGTTGAAGGCCAGCCCCCGAACGCCCGAGCGATACAGCCCCGGCGGTGCGTCCGGCCCCGGCATGCCTGCCGCCAGCCGCGCGCCGTCGATGCCCGCGGCGCGATCCGCCTCGATCACGTCGCCGCGCCCGGTCAGCACCCGCTCGGGCACCCACAGCGAGCCTTCCGCGATCTCCGCCTCGCGCTCGGCGCCCTGCGCGGTGCGCGCGATCCGGTCGAGCATGTCGAGGAACAAGCCCGACAGCGGCAAGCTCGACCAACGCGGCGTCGCGGTGACGTGGAACAGGATGACCCGGCCCCGCCCCTCGTCGCGCGCAGTGACCAACGGCGTGCCGTCCTCCAGCGCCGCCAGCGTGCGCTCGCTCAGATCCGGGTCGGGCTCGGCGATGACCTGCCGCACCACATCGACCTCCTCGGGCGGCTCCAGCCCGTCGAACAGCGTGCCGACCGGGAAGGGGCGCAGCAGCTTCGGATCGCCCCAGCTCATCGTTCCGCCCAGCGAGCGGCCGCCCGCGCGCAGCCGCACCGGCAGGAGCGGATCGCGGGTCGCGTCGCCTTCCTCCTCCGCCGCCATGCGCGGCCCGGCGAAGCGGACGAGCAGACCGCCCTCGGCCACCCACTCCTCCAGCCCCTGCCGCTCGGCATCCGAGAATTGCGCGACATCGGCCAGCACGATCACGTCGGCCTGCGTGTCGAGCACCTCGGCCAGCGGCGGCTCCACCACCTCGGCGATCGGCATCAGCGCGTTGCGCAGGTAATGCAGCGGCGAGGTCAACTCCTGCCCCTCGCCCTCCGTCTCGGCCGAGATCAGCGCGATCCGCTTGCGCTGCAAGGCGTCGTCGGCCAGCACCGTCGCCCCGGCGGAGCGGTCGGGCGCGGCCAGCGCCAGCCGGGTCACTCGGTTGCGCAGCTCCAGCGGCAGCTCGATCTCGACACGGCTGGTCTCCGCCCCGGCCTCCAACTCCACCACGCGCCGGTCCAGCACCCGCTCCGCCCCATCGCGATCCGTGCCGATCACGTCGAGCGTCATGGCGCGCGCCGCACCGTCCGGGGCGCGCAGCACCTCCGTCACCAGAAGCCCGTCCTCGAATCGGGCGGGGGCCAGCGCCGCTGCAGTCTCCTCCGGCACGATCACCTCGGCGCGCGGCAGCAGCTCCGCCAGCCCGCCCGCATCGCCCAGCCCGTCGCTAAGCCACAGCACCGCTCCCACATCCTCCAGCGCGCCCGCGCGCAGCCGCTCCGCGAACGCCGCTCGATCCGGGGCCCAAGGTGCAGGGTCGAGATCGTCGAGCACACCCTGCCACTCCGCCGCCGGGCGCGGGCCGAGATCGGGGTTCGGATCGGCGAGAGAGACCAGATGGACCGTTCGCCCCGCACGATCCGCGCGGTCGAGCGCCGCCCGCGCCTCCCGCTGGCGATTCGCCCAGTCGGGCGCGCTGGCCCAGCCGCCATCCATCGCGATCAGCAGCGCACCTTCGCCGCGCTCCGCCTCCGCCACCGGGTTCAGGATCGGCCCGGCCAGACCCAGGATCGCCAGCGCCAGCGCCGCGATGCGCAGGGCGAGCAGCCACCAGGGCGTGCGGGCGGGCATCCGCTCCTCGTCGCGCAGACCCAGCAGCAGCGACACGCCGGGGAACCGACGCCGAACCGGCGCAGGCGGCGTGGCGCGCAACAGCCACCACAGCACAGGCAAGGCGGCGAGCGCGACCAGAAGCAGCGGCGTCGCGAATCCGATCGTTCCGATGGTCAGCAAACCGCTACTCTCCCAAACCTAAACTCACCGCGCGCCCGCGATCGCACCGTGCAACCACAAGAGCGCGCGCGCGGGCGCATGTTGCACCAGATGGGTGGTGAAATCCCAGCCCCCCCGCCGCGCGGCCTGCGCCAGCAGGTCCTGCCGCGCCGCCAGCCGCGCGCGGTATTGCTCCCGCAGCGAGCGCGCGCGCTCTGTCTCGAACCGGGTCGCGCCGGTCATCGAGGAGAACTCCACCCGCCCGTCGAAGGGGAACTGCAATTCGCTCTCGTCCAGCACCTGCACCAGCACGGCCCGCTGCCCGGCCCCCGACAGATGCGCGAGATCGGCCCGCAGGGCCGCCTCGTCGCCGAGGAAATCGGACAGGATCACCACGATCCCGCGCCGCCGCTCGGGCACGCGGGGAACCAGCCTGTCGACCTCTGCGCGCATTTCGCCGCCGAGCGTCTCGGCGACCCGTTCGACCTGCGCGCGCCCCGGCGCGGGCGGCAGGTCCGGCAGGCCGATCCGCTCCCCGGCCCGGTTGAGCAGCAGCGCCGCCGACAGCGCCAGCAGGCCCGCCCGCGTCCGCTTCGTCTCGCCCGCCTGTGGATAGTCCATCGCCCGCCCCGCATCGACGGCGAATGTCACGCTCTGCGGCGCCGACCATTCCGTCTGCCGCACGAAGGCCGCGTCCGAGCGCGCCGAGCGGCGCCAGTCGATGCTGCCCGCCGCGTCGCCCGGCACGGCCTGCCGGTACTGCCAGAACTCCTCGCCCACGCCGGCGCGGCGGCGGCCGTGTTC